>CAXUIE010000001.1:0-18502 GCA_964250825.1 uncultured Acidisphaera sp.
GTGCTGCTGTCGCGCTGGCTGGAGACCGGACCCAAGGTGCTGATCCTCGACGCGCCGCCCCGGGGCGTGGACATCGGCGCGAAGTCCGAGATCTCCCGCATCATCGACGATCTGGCGCAGCGCAACATCGGCGTCGTGGTGATCTCGAGCGAGCTGCCCGAGATCATCGGCGTCTGCGATCGTGTGCTGGTGATGCGCGAAGGCCGCATCGCGGGGCAGGTCGGCGGCCGGGACGGCGACCCGATCACGCAAGAGAACATCATGGCCTACGGGGCGGGAATGGCGGCGTAGCCGAGGTCAGGGAGGAGGACGGCGATGTCTCAGGTGAACGAAGCGCCGACCACGGCGCAGACTGTGCCCCCGCCAGCGGGAGGCGCCGGGCTTTCCTCACGCCAGCTGCAGCTCCGCAGCCTGATCCAGGCGCTCGGGATGCTGCCGGTGCTGGTCATCCTGGCGATCGCGTTCCATTACTTCAGCGACGAGCGGTTCCTGACCTCACAGAACGTATCCATCGTGGCGCAGCAGGCGGCGATCAACACCGTGCTCGGCGCCGGCATGACCTTCGTGATCCTGACCGGCGGCATCGACCTGTCCGTCGGCTCCATCCTCGCCGTCTCGGCGATGGCGGCGCTCCTCGCCTCCCTCGTGCCGGGATGGGGCTCGCTCGGCGTGCCCGCCGCACTCGGGACCGGCGCCGTGTTCGGCTTGGCCAACGGTGGCCTGATCGCGTTCGGCAAGCTGCCGCCCTTCATCGTCACCTTGGGATCGCTGACCGCGGTGCGCGGGGTGGCGCGGTTGATGGGCAACGACACTACCGTGTTCAACCCCGACCTGCCTTTCGCCTTTATCGGCAACGCGACCATCCCCATCGCACCCGGCATCGGCATCCCCGTGCTGGCGGTGATCGCGCTCGTCGTGATCCTGCTGTCTTGGTACGTGCTGCGCCGCACGGTGCTCGGCGTGTGGATCTACGCCGTGGGCGGCAACCCGGCGGCGGCACGGCTGTCCGGCATCAAGGTTTGGCGCATCCTCCTGTTCGTCTACGCCGTCTCCGGCCTGCTCGCGGGCCTGGGCGGCGTGATGTCCGCGGCGCGGCTGTTCGCCGCCAACGGGCTGCAGCTCGGTCAAAGCTACGAGCTCGACGCGATCGCCGCCGTTATCCTGGGCGGCACCAGCTTCGTGGGCGGCATCGGCTCCATTTGGGGCACCCTGGTCGGCGCGCTCATCATCGCCGTGCTGTCCAACGGCCTCGTGCTGGTCGGCGTGTCCGACATCTGGCAGTTCATCATCAAGGGGCTGGTCATCATCGGCGCCGTCGCCCTCGACCGCGTCCGCCTGCAAGGCAGCGCCCGCACCTGATTCGCGTCGTCGCCCCGGCGGGTCCAAAGGCCCACCCGCGGGGGCGTGCGTTCAAGCGGGCCGGGAGGATATCAGATGCTCAAGACGCTCTTGCTGGCCGGAGCGGCGCTCGCCTGCGCGGCCGGGGCCGCCGCCGCCCGCGACCTCAAAGCGGTGGGCGTCACCGTCGGCTCGCTCGGCAACCCATATTTCGTCGCCCTCGGCAAGGGAGCCACGGACGGGGCGCACGCGATCAACCCGCAAGCCAAGGTCACGATCACCTCGGCCGACTACGACCTCAACAAGCAGTTCACCGAGATCGACAACTTCATCTCCGCCGGCGTGGACCTCATCCTGGTGAACGCGGCCGACCCGCGCGCCATCGCGCCCGCGATCAAGCGGGCGGAGGCGGCCGGCATCGCGGTGGTGGCGGTGGATGTCGCCGCGGCGGGAGCGGACGCGACCGTGCAAACCAACAACGTCCAGGCCGGCGAGAGTTCCTGCCAGTTCCTGGCCGACAAGATCGACCACAAGGGCAACGTGGTGATCGAGAACGGGCCGCAGGTGTCGGCGGTGATCGACCGGGTGAACGGCTGCAAGCAGGTGCTCGGCAAGTATCCCGACATCAAGACGCTGTCGTCCGACCAGGACGGCAAGGGCTCGCGCGACGGCGGCTTGGCCGCCATGCAAGGCTATCTCACCCGCTTCCCGAGCCTGCAAGGCGTGTTCGCGATCAACGACCCCCAAGCGATCGGCTCCGACCTCGCCGCCCGCCAGCTCAACCGCACGGGCATCGTCATCACCTCGGTGGACGGCGCGCCGGACATCGTGGCGGCGCTGAAGGGCCCGACGCAGGTGCAGGCCTCCGCGAGCCAGGACCCCTACACGATGGGCAAGATGGCGGTGGACACGGGCTACGGCATCATCAACGGCAAGAAGCCGGAGAACCCGATGATCCTGATGGCGTCCAAGCTCATCACCCGCGACAACGTGGGAGACTATCCGGGCTGGACCCACTGATCGCGAGCGAAAGGTTGCTATCATCCCGGCGAAAGCCGGGATGACGGTAGAAGCAGCGCCGACCTACTCCGCCGCGATCGCCGTCGGCCGCGTAATCGTGTCGGCCGATAGCGCCCGCACGCGCGGCAGCACCTCGCGGGCGAACAGGGTGATGTTCTCCACAGTGTCCTTGTGGTCGAGAAACCCGCCCTGGCCGAAGAACAGGATGTGCCCGATCCCGCCCATCCGTTCGTTGAAGTCCTTGATCTGGCCGTACACGTCGTCCGGCGTGCCGGCAAACACCGTGTCGCTCGCCATGAAATCGTCGAGCGTCGCGCGGGTGCGGTCGTTGCCCGCGTCGTCGCCGACAAAGCGGTTTTTTCCGGGCCCTGCCTTCAACAGCGCTACGTTGGCGCTGACGGAGTTATAACCTGGCGGGTTGGTGAACGGCTCGGCGACCACCGGCGAGGTCCGCACGTAGTCGGCGACGAGATCGGCCCGCCGCCGGCCCTCGTCGCGCGTGTGCCCGACGCCGATGATCGCGGCATAGGCCAGCCGGTCTGGCCCCGCCGTCCAGCCGAGCTCGGCGGCGCGCTTGCGGTACGCGTCGAACATCGGCTTGGCGATGCCTCCCGAGAGCAAGGTGGCGACGACGTGGCCGCGCTCGGCCGCGAGCCGCCCGGTTTCGGTCGAAAGCCCCGTCATCCATACCGGCGGCGTCGGCTGCTGGATCGGCACCGGCCAGATGTTGACGTTGCGGTAGTGGAAGAACTCGCCTTCCCAGTTGAACGGCCCGTTTCGCGTGGTCAGCGCCTTGAGGATGAGGTCGTGCGCCTCCCAGTAGCGGCGCATCAGGGTTGCGGGATTGCTGTTGGCGGGGGCGATCTCGTACGGCGCGCCCTTCACCAGCCCCATCTCGAGCCGGCCGCCCGACAGGACGTCGAGCCACGCCATCTCTTCGGCGACGCGCACCGGGTCCGGCCGGTTGGCGATCGGCGTGCCGAGCGACAGCAAGCGGGCCCGCTTGGTTTCACGCGCAATGATCGCGAGCGCCATCGGCGCGGACACGGTGAGGCAGGTCGCCGTGCTGTGGTGCTCGTTGACCATGATGTCGAGGCCCACCTCGTCGCACAACGCGAACTCGTCGAGGTAGCGGTTGAGCAAGGTGTGCCCGACGGTCGGATCGTAGTGGGTGCTCGGCAGCACGACGCGCAGGCTGCCGCGGCGGAGTCCCTCGTCCCACGCGGGGTGATAGGCCATCTCGGAGAAATACCAGACGCGCATGGGGCAAACTCCTAGTTGGCGAATGCGGAAAGGTGCCGGGCGAACGCCTCCGGCTGCTCCCAATGCGGAAAATGTCCGGCATCGGGCAGCACGCGCAACGTCGCGTTCGGGATTTCGCGCAGGAAGCCTTCCGCGTAGGCGGGCGCGACGATGCGGTCCTGCTCGCCCCATAGCAGCAAGGTGGGCAAGCGCACGCGGTGCAGCCATCGCTTGAGCCGCGGGTTGTGCATGTACGGCTTCCAGCCGAAATGCGCGAAGGCCTGCTGGCCGCGCACGGTGGCGGCCAGTTCCTCGTTCGGCAGCGCCGCATACTCGACCGCGCCCTTGGCCGGATCGGCCCAGGCGAGCTCGAGATAGCGTTCGCGCGGCATGGCGTGCATGTCGGCGATGTCGCGTTCGGTGATGCCGCCATTTTTGATGCCCAGTGCATCAACCAACACCAGCCGACTGAACCGCGCCGCATCGCGCACCGCCATCTCGGCCGCGATCCAGCCGCCGAACCCGGCGCCGACCAGCATCGCATCACGTAGATCGAGCTGGTCCGCCAAATCGAGATACAGGTAGGCAAGGTCGTCCACGCTCATCATCCAGTTCGGCAGGGCGGAGCGGCCCCATCCGGGATGCGATGGGGCGATGACGCGGTAATGGCGCGCGAGCAGGTCGAACCAAGGGCGCTCCGGCGCGAGCCCCTCGCCGTCGTGGAGAAACAGGAGCGCTCGCCCACCGCCGCGTTCCTCGATCTCCAGGCTCACCCCGGCGATCTCCAGCGTTTTCGGCATCGCCGTTTCCTTCTCGTCCGGTGGGAGGCTAGCCAAGCCGCCCAGAGCCCGAAAGGGGGCGGGTGACAGTGTTCAGGGGCGATGGGGAAAGCGGAACATCAGGCGGCTGATCCGGGCGGCCAAATCGGCCGGGTTGGAGGCCGCACCACCAAGCTGACCGTCCACGACCAGGGAGGCGAGGCCATGCACGAGCGACCATGCCGCGAGCGTGAGATCGTCGCGGGTGGTCGCGTCCGCCATGCCGGCTACCCGTTGCGCAAGCACCGCGTAAGCCCGGCTGGCGGCGTCATGAAGTGCCGCGTGCGCTTCGGAGCCGTTCCTACCGAACATCAAGCGGAACAGCGCCGGGTCGTCGCAAGCGAACTGAACATACGCGACGCCCTGGGCGACGAGCGCCGCTTCGGCCGTGTCCGCGGGGCCGTCGGCTTTCATCAGCCGCGCCGCGAGCAGGCCGAAGCCGTGCGCCGCCACGGCTGCCAATAATGCTTCCTTGTCCGCAAAGTGCCGGTAGGGTGCGGTTGGCGAAACACCCGCCCGACGGGCGACAGCACGCAGGCTCAACGCCGCGGTCCCTCCCTCATGCAAAACTTCCAGCGCCGTCTCGACAAGGCTCTGCGGCAGGCTGCCGTGATGATAGGGCGGGCGCACTTCCGATGTTGACATCGCTTACATCATGGACCAAGTTGACGCCGTTAACATGAGGGTGGCTGAAATGGAAGCGAAGGTGGCACGGCGTTCGGTCGATCTTTCCGCCTGGCCCGATCTGGTGGTGGTTTACCTTGGCCTCCGTGTGACACGCCTGCGCGGCATCCAGGCCATCCTCGGGCTGGGTCGCGGCATCACCGGGGTGGCCCGCGACAAGCCGGACGGATTGCTCGCGCATGAAAGCGTCTTCTACGGGCTCACTCATGTCGGGATGCGCCAGTATTGGCGCGACCTCGAAAGCCTGGAACGCTTTACCCGCAGTGAACCGCACCGGACGTGGTGGCGACAGTTCAACAAGGGCGGCAGCGGCGCGGGGTTCTGGCACGAAACCTACCGCATCCGGGGCGGCATGGAGGCGATCTATACCGACATGCCCGGCCCGATCGGTTTCGGTCTGTTCGCCGCAAGTCGCGCGCCGCAAGGCTCCTTCATGAGCGCGCGCGGGCGGCTCGCGGCCTAGCCGTTAGGTTTGGCGGTCCCGCATGTCGGAGCCGCGCTCGCCTTCCTCCAGGTCGAAGTCATCGAGCTTGCCCATGTTGATCGAATGATCCCCGTGGTTGCGAAGGATCTCGCGCTCGCGCGGGCCGGCCAGCCGGTCGATCACGTAGACCTGGTCCAGCTTCTCGGCGTCAGCCAGCCCACGCGCGGCATCGAGGGCCTCCTTCACGTCCATGGGCATCCCGTCCGGCCGCAGTGCCACGCGCGGCTCCTGCCGAGAACCGCCGCGCGAGGTCACGAACTCGAGCACGACGCGGCGCGGATCGTCCTCGTCGAAGCGGCGCACCAAAGTGACGTGCCGGCCGCCTTCCGGAACCGGGTCGTGCGGCTGGAGCTTGCGGACTTCGGTCATCGGCGATCCTCCCTCGGCCCGAAACGGCATAGCGCGACGGCGGTTCGCGGAACACCGGCGTGCTATAGCCGCTCGATCATGGGCCCAGAAATCATCCCTCCCCTCATCCTCATCATCGTGGCGCTGGTTGTCATCGCCCGCAGCGTCCGTATCGCCTCCGAGTGGCAACGCGCGGTGGTGCTCCGGCTCGGGCGGTTCCATGCCGTGAAGGGGCCGGGGATCTATCTTGTGTTCCCGGTGGTGGACGCGGTCGCCGCCATCGTCGACATGCGCGTCATCACCACAGCCATCACTGCCGAGCAGGCGCTGACCCGCGACACAGTGGCGGTCGGGGTGGACGCCATCGTGTTCTGGCAGGTCCGGGACGCCGAACAGGCAGCGATCCGGATCGCCAACTACCGTGAAGCCGTCGAGCGGGTGTCGCAAACGAGCCTGCGCGAGATGATCGGCGCCTCCGACCTCTCACGTTTGCTATCCGACCGCCGCGCCGCCGACGAGCAGCTCCGCGTCACGATCGGCGAGAAAACGCGGAGCTGGGGCGTGTCCGTGGTCTCGGTCGAGATCAAGGATGTGGCGATCCCGCGCGAGCTGCAGGACGCGATGAGCCGTCAGGCGCAGGCCGAGCGGGAGAAAACCGCGCGCGTCACCCTGGCATCGGCCGAGCAGGCAATCGCCGAGCAGGTGCTGCAAGCCGCCCGCCTCTACGCCAGAGACCCTGTGGCGCTCAAGCTGCGGCAGATGAACCTGCTCTACGAGATGAACAAGGAGCGCGGCACGACCGTGCTGATCCCGACGGAGATGGCCAACAGCCTGGGCGAGGCGGTGGCGGTGGTGCAGGCGCTGCGTCCGCCCAAGCCCTGACACATCAGCCCTGAGACCTCGCCCGCCCGGCGATCTCGTCACCGGCGGTGCGCGGCATCAGCGCCGAGCATGGGGCCGCAAGCAAGGTGAGCGCCGCCACGACGAGGAACGCGAACGAGAAATCCCCGAGCGCCGGGGCGGTGCGGCCGTGCAGCCCCGTGCTGAACTCCAGCAACGCGGCCCCGGTCGTGATCCCGAGCACCTGGCAAAGATATTGCGACGTGCTGAACAGGCTGGTCGCCGCACTCATCCGCGCACGCGGGATCTCGGCGTAAGCAAGCGTGCTGTAGGCGGTGAACTGCAGGGACCGGAAGAACCCGCTCACCAGCAGCACGGCGTAGATGGCGGCCGTTGGCCAGCCCGGGCGGAACGCGGCGCAGACGGCAAGCATCCCGGCGCACAGCACGGCGTTCCACACCAAGGTATTGCGAAAGCCGGCGAAGCGGAGCGCCCGCGTCGCGACCGGCTTCATCACCAATGCGCCCGCGGCGGAGGCGAAGGTGATGGCGCCGCTCTCGGCCGCGCTGTCGCCGAAGCCGAGCTGAAACATCATCGGCAGCAGGAACGGCAGTGCGCCCACGCCGACCCGAAACAGGGTGCCGGCGTAGATCGAGACCGCGAAGGTGGGCTCGCGGGTCAACGAGAAGTCGAGCAGCGGCCGGGGATGCCGGCGGGCGTGGAGCCAATACAGCACCCAGGCCAGCGCTCCCGCGCCGATCATGCCGAAGCTGAGCGTGGGTGGGACGACCCCGCGCCCCGTGGTCTCGAGCCCGAACAGCAGGGCGGCAAGGCCGACGCCGCTCAGCCCGAGCCCGCGCAGGTCGAGCCTTCCGGTTTCCGGCTCGCGCGCGTCTTCCACGAACAACGTGACCAGCAGGATGCCGAGGAGGCCGATCGGCACGTTGATGTCGAACAGCCAGCGCCAGGAGAGATAGGTCACGATCAGGCCGCCGAGCGGCGGCCCGAGCACGGGGCCGATCATCGCGGGCATCGTCAGCCAGGCCATGGCGGCGACCAGCTCGCTTTTCGGGGCCGAGCGTAGCAGCACGAGCCGCCCCACCGGCACCATCATCGCCCCGCCCATCCCTTGCAGCACTCGGGAGGCGACCAGGAACGGCAGCGACTCGGCCCGGCCGCACAGCACGGAGCCCAGGGTGAACACGCCGATCGCGGCGCGGAACACGGTGCGCGTGCCGAACCGGTCGGCCATCCAGCCGGAAGCCGGGATGAACACGGCCAGGCTTAGAAGATACGCGGTGAGAGCGACGTTCATGCGCACCGGGTCGGCCCCAAACGCCCGGGCCATTGTGGGCAGCGCCGTCGCGATCACGGTTGAATCGAGATTCTGCATGAACAAGGCGCAGGCGACGATGAGCGCGGTCAGGCGGGTGCGAGGCGAAGTGCGGGGCAAGGCGAGAGGGGGCATCGGCGGCATTGTCCGCTCCCGCGACCCCGTCCGGCAAGCGAAGAGCGCTCGCACGGCGGCCCTCAAGCCCACACACGCGGCCGCCGTCCCGGTGTCACGCGGGGCCGCGCTCGCTGGCCGAGGTCGCGTGCCGCGGCAGGTCTTACGCCGCTGCCGCCATTGCTCCTGCGATCGTTACTCCGCCGCGAGTTTCGGCAGAAACGCTGGCAGTTCCGCGCACTGGCTCAAGTCCACCCAAACCGATGGGTTATTCTCCCGGAAGTCCTTAAACAGCTCCGCGTACGGCATCAGGTGGAACCACATGAGCTTCATGCGCTGAAACCCCAGCGCTAACTTACCGCGAGTACATCTCGGACCGCCGCCACTCCCCACAAGGGGGAGGGCAGGCGAGGGATCGCTAGGATTCGTCAACGCGGAAGCCGAGCTTGAGCGAAACCTGGTAGTGGCCGATCTTACCGTTCTCGAGATGGCCGCTGATCTTGGTTACTTCGAACCAGCCCATGTGATGCACCGACTCGCTCGCCTTGGTCACGCCGCGCTCGATAGCGTCGGAAAGGCTGGTTTCAGAGGTGCCGACGATCTCGACCACCTTGTAGACGTGCTGGGTCATGCGCGTATTCCTTCGCTGCGTAATGAACCAACAGGCAACGCACGCCCGCCGTGCTGCTACGCCAAGCTCACGGCGATGTGACCATGAGCGTCGGTCAGTGGCCGCCCTCCAAATAGGCCGCGCGGATTTCCGGACGGGCCAGCAATTCGGCCCCGGTACCCGCCATGGTGATGGCGCCGTTCACCAGCACGTAGCCGCGATGCGCGAGGCGGAGCGCCTGGTTGGCGTTCTGCTCGACCAGCAGCACGGTCAGCCCCAGCTCGCGGTTGAGCGCGCGCACCGCGCCGAAAATTTGCCGGACAATCAGCGGCGCGAGGCCGAGGCTTGGCTCGTCCAACAGCAGAAGTCGCGGCCGCGACATCAGCGCGCGCGCGATCGACAGCATCTGCTGCTCGCCGCCCGACAGGGTGCCGCCCCGCTGATGCACCCGCTCCCGCAGGCGCGGGAACAGCTCGAACACGCGCGCGAGGCTGCCCGCGAAGTCCGCCCCGGTCACCTCCGCACCCATCTGGAGGTTCTCGTACACCGTCATCCGGCCGAAGATGCGCCGTCCCTCCGGAGACTGGGCGACGCCGCGGCGCATGATAAGGTGGGTCGGCAAGCCGGTTATGTCCTCGCCTTCATGCGTGATTGTGCCGCTGCGGGCGCGCGGGCTGCCGCAGATCGTCATCATCAGGGTCGACTTGCCCGCGCCGTTAGCGCCGATCAGGGCGACGATCTCGCCTTCGTTCACCGCGAGGTCGATGCCACGTAGGGCCTGGATCGCGCCGTAGAACGCGGTGACCCCGGTCAAGCGCAGCACTGGCTTGCCGGTCATGCCACGGCCTGCGCCGCCGGAGCCTCGTCCTCGTCACCCTCGCCAAGATAAGCGGCGATCACGTGCGGATCGGCGCGCACCTGCTCGGGCGTTCCCTCGCTGATCTTTCGCCCGTGATCGAGCACCACCACGTGATCGCTGATGCGCATCACCACCGTCATGTCATGCTCGATCAACAGCAGCGAGCAGCCGCCGTCCTGCGGTTCGCCGTCGCGGATGCGTAGCAGGAGGCCATTGAGCGCGTCGCTTTCGCGCGGGTTCAGCCCTGCCGCCGGCTCGTCGAGGCAGAGCAGCACGGGCTCGATGCACATGGCGCGGGCGATCTCAAGCCGCCGCTGCGCGCCGTAGGGCAACCCGCCCGCCGGATCGTCGGCGCGTTCCGCGAGACCCACCGCGTCGAGCCAGCGCCGCGCGCGGTCGATCGCGGCCCGCTCGGCGGCGGGATAGCGGCTGAGCCCGAACACCGCGAGGAAGCCGAAGCCGGTCGCCGCCATCAGCCGGTTGTGCTGGGCCACAAGCAGGTTCTCGAGCACCGTCATGCCGGCGAACAGGCGGATGTTTTGGAACGTGCGCGCGACGCGCGCCCGGCGCGCGATGCGGTGCCCGGGGAGGCGCTGCAGCGCGAACCGCGCGCCGTCCGAATGGGTCAGGGTCAGGCGGCCCGCGGTCGGGCGGTAGAAGCCGGTGATGCAGTTGAACACGGTCGTCTTGCCCGCGCCGTTCGGGCCGATCACCGCGGTGATTTCGCCGCGCCGCGCGGTGAAGCCGAGCGCGTCGACCGCGCGCAGGCCGCCGAACTGCATCGTCAGGCCCTCGACCTCAAGCAGCGCCTCCGCCATCGCTCAACCGCGTCCCTGCGCCACCAGTTCCGCCGCGATCTCGCGCTTGGCGCCGAGGGCGACGGTGGGGGTGCGGCCGGAAACGAGGCCGCGCGGACGCAGCACCATGATCAACACGAGGGCCGCGCCGAACACCAGCATCCGGTATTCGGCGAGTGAGCGGAACACCTCGAAGCCGCCGATCATCACCAACGCGGCGAGGGCGACCCCGAGCTGGCTGCCCATGCCGCCCAGCACCACGATCGCGAGCACGATCGCGCTTTCGATGAAGGTGAAGCTTTCGGGGCTGATGAAGGCCTGCCGGGTAGCGAAGAACGCGCCCGCGAAGCCGCCGAACATGGCGCCGATCGCGAAGGCGGTGAGCTTGGTGACGGTGACGTTGATGCCGAGCGAGCGGCAGGCGATCTCGTCTTCGCGCAACGCTTCCCAGGCGCGGCCGAGCGGCAGCCGCCGCAGACGTAACGTCACCCAGTTGGTCAGCAGCGCGAGGACGAGGATGACGCAATACAGGAACGTGACGCGGTAGGTCGGGCTCGCGGGGAGGCCGAAATAGTCGGAAAAGCTGCCCGGCCCGCCGCCCGGTGCGAAGTTCAGGCCGAACAGGGTCGGGCGCGGAATGCCGGAAATGCCGTTCGGCCCGTTGGTCAGCGACACCCAGTTGATGATCACCACGCGGATGATCTCGCCGAACGCCAGGGTGACGATGGCGAGATAGTCGCCCCGGAGCCGCAGCACCGGAAAGCCCAGCATGATGCCCCACAGCGCGGCCAGCGCGCCGGCGATCGGCAGGCAGGTCCAGAAGCCGAGGCCGAACGTGGTGGAGAACAGCGCGTAGGAGTAGGCACCCACCGCGTAGAACGCTACGTAGCCGAGGTCGAGCAGGCCCGCGAGCCCGACCACGATGTTCAGGCCCCAGCCGAGCATCACGTAGGTGAGCACCAGCACGCCGAGATCGAGGTAGTAGCGCTGGCCGGTGAACGGCAGCGCGATCGCCGCGAGCAGCAGCAACGGTGCGACATATTTCCCCGCGTGCTTCAGTCGCTCGGCCAGGGCGCGGTTCCAGCCGATCTCGGCCGACACGCTCCTTCCCCGCCACAACCGCAGCAGCAAGCGGCCGGCGAACACGGCGGCAACCGCGATCGCGACCGGCACGGGCCGCGGGTTGAGGGTCAGGCCGTGCGCGCCAGGGTCGGTGCGCAAGCCGATCAGCGGAACAAACAGGCCAAGCGCGACAAGCGCGGACAGGAATGCGTCCCGCAGCGCGGGCCTCATACCTTCTCCACGTCGGCCCGGCCGAGGATGCCGCTCGGGAGGAAGATCAACGCCACGATCAGGATGGAGAACGCCGCCACGTCCTTGTATTGCACGCTGAAATACGCCGACCAGAACACCTCGATCAGCCCGATCAACAACCCTCCCAGCACGGCCCCCGGCAAGGATCCGATGCCGCCCAGCACGGCCGCGGTGAACGCCTTCACGCCGGCCACGAAGCCGATGAAGAAGTCGATCACGCCGTAGTAGAGCAGGAACATCAGGCCAGCCACGGCGGCGAGCGCCGCGCCGATCACGAAGGTGAGGCTGATCGTGCGATCCGTGTCGATGCCGAGCAGTCCCGCCATCTTGAGGTCCTGCTCGCAGGCGCGCATGGAGCGGCCGAGCGGCGTGCGCGTCACCAGCCAGGTGAACACGCCGAGCACGAGCAGGGTGGTCACCACGATCGCCACCTGCATCCAGGAGAGCACCACGGCGAACCCGCCCGTGTCCATGAGCTGGACCCCGCCGGGGAGCAGCGGCTCCATCGGCTTGACCCTGGCACCCTGGCTCACCTGGACGAAGTTCTGCAGCACGATCGACATGCCGATCGCGCTGATCAGCGGTGCGAGGCGGAACGATCCCCGCAACGGCCGATACGCCAAGCGCTCAACCGTCCAGCCGTATAGCGCGGCGATGCCGGCGGCGAAGATCAAGGTCAGAGCAAGCGCCAGTGGGACGGAGGTGATGCCGATAGCCGCAAGCCCGAGCAGGGCGATGAGGGACAGGAAGGCGCCGACCATGAAGACGTCGCCGTGCGCGAAGTTGATCATGCCGATGATGCCGTACACCATCGTGTAGCCGACGGCGATCAGCCCGTAGATCATCCCGAGCGTGACGCCGTTGATCAACTGTTGCAGCGCATAGGCCACGCTCACCCCGCCACCGCTCGTGCCTCGCAGCAGGAAACACGCAGGCAGCGTGGGGTGCAAGGATCGCGCCGGCCCCAGTCCGCTGTCAGGGATCGCCCGGTGACGGCCACCCCCTTTCACCGGCCGACCCGGCTTGCTATAGGCCGGCTCTGCCGTGGTCAGTCCGGCGGGCGCATAGCTCAGTTGGTAGAGCAGCTGACTCTTAATCAGCGGGTCGCAGGTTCGAGCCCTGCTGCGCCCACCACGCGCCGCGAATCAGTAGCTTTTGTTGCCGGCGGTCGCTGATCGTGCCTGCTTCGGGGCCACCAGGGGCTCGATCAGACTAGGTGCCTCTTGAGGGGGCGCAGGCCATCTAAGACGACAGCAATGCGCGAAGCGAAACGGCGCACAATGCTCCACGAGCCGTGAGCTTTCTCTGCTACCGTAGGAGGAACGACAGGCAGCCAGGCCGGCTTTGCAGCCTTCAGCAGCTCGCGTTCCGCACGCCTCGTCAAGGGTCCCATCGCCAGCAGCGCGTCTGCCAAAGAGTGGAATCCGATCGTCATGCCAAGCCGATCAGTGAGCACGATCGCGCACGCGGCGCGCTGGATCGTGAACGCAGGCCCAGTCACGTTCGGAATGTGAACCTCGATGATTTCATCGCACGTCTCACAAACGGAAGTCACGGCGACACGGTATCGTTTGTGCGGAACAAGGGTCGCCCATCTGGTCGCCATCAAGGCCTCCTCAATGGTGAACGCGCCACCACCCACCTGATGAGGAGCCGAGACGGAGGGGAGCGCCATTGCCATCGTAAACCCCGGCTATCGGTTTGCCACCGTGATTTGGGCTTCACCTGAGGCGGCATCCTCAAACGCCGTCGTGACGTTCCGGACGATGGCGCTGCCGATCACCACAAGCCCGAATATGATGATCAGCCGCATGCAGATGTTCACGGTCAGCATGGCACGTGGTCCTTGGGGTTCACGCATCGATTGCTCGCCAGCATTCGACGATGCCGGGTTGATCTAGTCCGCCAACGCGAAATGCTCACGGTCCGCCCGCGCATTCTCGGCTCGAATCACTCCGGCGAGCACGCGCCGCAGGCGGTGCAGCGTAGGTTCTGACGCCGGCGTGAGTGGCAGCCGCAGCGAAGCCGAACAAAGCCCCAACTCCTCCAGCGCGGCTTTCACCGGTATCGGATTGCTTTCCGCGAACAGCGCCGCATGCAGCGGGTCGAGCAGGTCGCGCAGGTTCGCGAAGCTGGTCAGATCGCCGCTATCCCAGGCGCGGCGCAGCATGGCGCAGAGAATAGGCGCCACGTTGGCCGTTACGGAAATGCAGCCGGCGCCGCCCATGGCGCGATAGCCCGCGGCCGTCGCATCGTCGCCACTCATTTGCACAAGGCCGTTGCCGCAAAGCGCGCGCAGGCGTGGCGGCCGGGATAGATCGGCCGTCGCGTCCTTGATCGCTCCGATCAGTTGGCGCTCGTGGAGCGCCGCGACGGTTGAATCGGCGATTTGCACGGCGGAGCGCGAGGGCACGTCGTATAGGATCAGCGGAAGGCCGGATGCCTCCGCGACCGCCCGCATATGAGCGATGATGCCGTCCTGCGTCGGCTTGGAATATGGTGGGGCGGCACAGAGCAGGGCATCCGCGCCGGAGCGTGCGGCCTTCGCCGCGAGCGCGACCGACGCGGCCGTCGTGGAAGCCGTGCAGCCGGCGATCACCGGCAAGCGTCCCGCGACGGCGTCCGTCGCGATGCCGACAACCTGCGCATGTTCGCCTGGTCTGAGCGACGACGCCTCGCCGGTGCTGCCGCAGACGACAATGGCGCTGCTGCCGCACTCGACCTGCCGCTCGCACAAACAGGCAAGCGACCGCGTGTCGATCTGGCCATCCTGGAACGGTGTCGGGATGGCGACGGCCGAACCACCCATGGCTTGCAAGGGGTTGATCATGGGGGCGCTCTCCTCAAACGGCAGCGAAGCACGGGAGGAGTTTGGCAGCGAACACGACCCGGTTGATCGAACGATGTACGCCGATGCTAGAGAAGCCGTGCAGCCGCAGCGTCCGCTCGATCGCGCGACTGAGCTCTGCAGTCGCTGCCGTCGTGGTCCTCACAAGCATTCGTCCGGACGGCGTGAGGGCACGCCGCGCATGGACTATGGCGCATGCGGCTGCATCTGCGCTGCCGACCGATGGCACGATCACGAGGTCGACGGTGCATACATCCAGGCGCTCGTTCAGCTCGAGTTCGGTGACTTCGCGGCAGCCACGCCGGATCAGCTCGCACATGATCCCAATATGCGCCCCCAGCACGAGCACCCTATCGCCCGCAACATCGCCGAGACGGTCGAGCAGCGCGCCGTCGAGATCATCGTCCAGGCAAACGGACGCGTATGCCGCGTCGGCAACAGCCGGAACAACGCGTCGAAGCTTCATCGAATGCTCCTGTGCTCACGGAGCCAGTCGTGGTTGGCGCGTGCCGCCCGCAAGCGCGTCCATCGTCCGACGATCCAGCCGGCGAGAGCCTCGCCAAGGCGGCCAAGGAGGACGGCGGCGGTAACGAGCGCAAACAGCATTCGCCAGAAGGCTCCGGCCGAGATGTCTCGGTGCGGCAAGAGTTATGCACCAGCGCATATAAATACGATTGGGCACGGAACCGCCGGGCATACCTATCTCGTAATATACCAAGAGCTCGTTGCGCCCGCGCGGATGCGCGCGTGGCAGTTGCGCTATTTCGGTAGCGCGGGCATCTCAGGATGCGGAGTCAGCCAGCATTCTATACAGAGCGATCGCCCCGTTAGTCTTCCGAATTTTTTGCAAGGTGCTTTCGTCGCGCATCCTGCGCGCGACCGCGGCAAGCGCGCCCACGTGATCGTTGCCAGCGCCCGGAGGGATCAACAGCAAGAAGACGAGATCCACGGGCTGGCCATCGATCGCCGCAAAGTCGATCGGCTGCGCAAGGCGGACGAATAGGCCAAACAGCTGCTCCACCCCGTCGACGCGGGCGTGCGGCAGGGCGAAGCCCCGCCCGAACCCAGTCGAGCCCAGCCGCTCCCGCGCGGACAATGCGGCAAGGATGGCCTGAGCCTCGACGGAAATACGTGCCGCCGCTTGCCTGGCGAGTTCGCCTAGCAACTGCCCCTTGTCGCCGGCGCGCAGGTCCACGATGACGCGGTCCGGTGCAATGAGGTCGCTCAGGTTCATTCGATCCAATCCATTCCTTCACGCGAACGCTAATCGACGCGGCGGTCGGTTCCCGCCAAGGCGGCGGAGTGGCGATCAATCCCCCGCTCGCAAGCGATAGCCAACGCCAACCTCGGTCAGGATGTAGGCCGGCTGCTCAGGATCCGCCTCGATCTTTTGGCGGAGCGCGCGGATGTAGATGCGCAAATACTGCACGTCGGTGTCGCCGCCCCAGACTTCGCGAAGCATCTGCCTGTGAGTTAGCACCTTTCCGGCATGGGCGACGAGCAGGCGCAACAGCTCGTACTCCCGCCGAGAGAATTTTACCTCGGCACCTCGCACCGTGACGATCCGTCGCACCAGATCCACCGAGAGATCGCCGCTGCGAAAAACAGGGCGCTCGCCTTCCTGCTGCAACCGATGCCGTTGCGCCGCGCGGATGCGCGCGAACAGTTCGTCAATGCCGAACGGCTTGGTCACGAAGTCGTCGGCGCCCAAGTCAAGCGCGGCGACCTTGCTGCCCTCGTCGTCGCGGCTGGACAGCACGATGATGGGCACCGGAAAACCCTCGTCGCGCGCCACACGAATGATATCGAGCCCGTCCATGTCGGGAAGACCGAGATCGAGCACGATCAGATCGGCCGCCTGCCGCCGCACGCTGTCGAGCGCCGCCTGGCCCCGCTCCGCCTCGGAAACGACGAAGCCTTGCGCCGTCAAACCCGCCCGCAGGAAGCGCAAAATGGCCGGCTCGTCATCGACAATCAGCACCCGCAGCGGGTTGGCGCCAGCCGTCACGCCGCGTCCTCCTCCTCCACCGGAGGCTGCGCCGGGATCGGCAGGGTGATCGTGAACACCGCACCGGAACGGTCCGTGCGATTGGCCGCCGAGATGGCGCCGTGCATGGCCTCGACAAAGCCCCGGCAGATCGCCAGACCGAGTCCGGTGCCGGCGCGGCGCCGGTCGGTGCCGTGCACGCGGTAGAATTTGTCGAACACCCGATCGAGATCGGTGTCGGGGATGCCACCTCCCTCGTCGAACACCTGCACCCGCACCCTCTCGCCGTCGCGTCGGGCGCAAATCAGGATCGCCGAGCCCGCCGAGGAGTACTTTGCCGCGTTATCGAGCAGGTTGAAGAGCACCTGTTCGAACAGCACCATGTCGATGTTCAACATCGGCAAGCCTGGCTGGAGGTCCACCTGCACCCGGTAATCGGCGAGAATGCGGTCGGCCCGCCGGAGGACGGCCCCCACCACGTCCGACAGATCGGCGAGATCGCCCGTCAAGGCCAGTGGTCCCGATTCCAGCCGGGTCATGTCGAGCAAATTGCCAATGAAGCGGTTCAGCCGCTCGGCCTCCTCCTGGATGGTCCCTATCATGGCACGGCGCGCGGACTCATCAAGCGCGGTTTCCCGGCTGGTGAGGCTGGTGGCGCAGCCGAGAATGGAGGCCAACGGCGTTCGCAAATCGTGGGAGATGGAGGTCAGCAGCGCCGAACGCAGGCGATCGGTTTCGGCTTGCAGCTTGGCATCGTCGACGTCACGGACCAAGTTCACGCGCTCGACCGCCAAGGCCGCTTGGTCGGATAGGGCATCGAGCAGCCGTTGCTGGTCCGGCGTGAGCAACGGGCCGGGCTCGTCGCGGTCAATGCCGAGCACGCCGATGGCGCCTCTTCCCGTCTGCATGGGCATGAAAAGCCGCTTGGCGCCGGGCAGAGTGTCCGAGCCGCGCCCCGCCGGCCGATTGTGCTGCCAAGCCCATTTGGCCGCGGCCAAGTCGGCCTCGTGAATCATGTCCTCGGGCGGAAACCCGGCCTGCACCGCAAGCCCGTCCTTTCCCGGCAAGAGCAGAACGACCCGCACCTTGAGCATCAGCGCGACTTGGTGCGCGGTCGCCCACAGCACGTCGTCGAGCGAGGCGGCTCCGGCGAGCTTGCGGCTGAATTGATAGAGTTCCTCGGTGGTTTTTGCCCTCGCTCGCGCCGTCACAGTCTGCGCGCGCATGCGCGCGGTCAGATTGCTCGCCACCACCGCGACGACGGCGAACACTGCCAGAGTGACAACGTTTTCCGGGTCGGCGATGGTCAGGGTGTAAAGCGGCGGTAGAAAGAAGAAGTTGTAGGCCAGCGCGCTGAGCAGGCACGCCAGGAGCGAGGCTGGCAAGTTGGTGAACACAGCGCTTGCCAGCACGCCCATCAGGAAAACCAGGGCGACGCTGGTCACCCCTAAGGTTTGGCGCAGCAGCAGCGCCACCGCCAGCGCGACCGCAACCGCGAGCACGCTGCCGCCCCAGCTGCCCGGCGTCACGCCACGGACGAAGGACCATCGGTCCGGGCGGCTGGGCCGCGCCGGCTTGCCGGGCGGCGACTCCTCGGCCAGCACATGCACGTGGATCCCGGCCGCGCGACTGATGATCCGCTGCGCCATGGAGCCCAGGAACAGCTCGGTCCAGTGCCCGGGTCGCGCGGTGCCAACAATTACGTGGGTGAAGTTGTTCGCCCGGGCGTAGTCCACCACCGTGGTGGCCACGTCGGCGCCGGGGATGGTGATGGCCTCGCCGCCGAGTTGGCGAACAAGCCGCATCGCCTCGGCGGTGGAGGCTTGGCGCGCTTGATCGCGCTCGCCGCCCCGCTCGACGTGGATC
>CAXUIE010000001.1:18512-32451 GCA_964250825.1 uncultured Acidisphaera sp.
TGGCTGCGCATGTAGTCGACCATCTGATCGTCGACCCGCTGCGCCGTCCGCCGCAGCGCGAGCTCGCGCAACGCGGTCAGATTGCCCGGTAGGAAGTAGTGCTTAGCCGCGCGCTCCGCCTGCTGCGGCAGATACACCTTGCCGTCCTTGAGGCGCTGAATAAGATCCTCGGGCGTCAGGTCGACGATTTCGATGTCGTCCGCGCGATCGATGATCGAGTCGGGCACCGTCTCGCGCACCCGGATGCGGGTGATGCCGGCCACCACGTCGTTTAGGCTCTCGAGATGCTGGATGTTCAGTGTCGTGTAGACGTCGATCCCGGCTCCCAGGAGCTCTTCCACATAGAGGTAGCGCTTGGGATGACGGCTGCCGGGCGCGTTGGTGTGGGCGAGTTCGTCCACCAAGACCAGCTGCGGCCGGCGGGCCAGCACGGCGTCAAGGTCCATCTCGTCAACCGTTCGGCCGCGGTATTCGACCTGTCGGCGCGGGACCACCTCGAGCCCATCCAGCAGGGCCATCGTCTCCTTGCGACCGTGCGTTTCGACGACGCCGACCGCAACGTCTGCCCCCTCGCGCCGTCTCGACTGCGCGGTCAGCAGCATCTCATACGTCTTGCCGACGCCGGGCGCAGCCCCCAGAAAGACTTTCAAGCGTCCGCGTCCGTCCCGCTGCGCCTCGGCCAGCAGCGCGTCCGGCGAGGGCCGCCGGTCATGCCCGCTCATTGGTTCCCTTTCGGCCCGGCCCTGATGCTTGAGGAGGACGCCGGCAGGCGCGGACGGTAGCCGATCAGCGGCTTGGCCGCGACAAGCGGCCCGTCGGCGCCATCAACCCTTGCCGAGCGCGTCCAGGCTGAGATTGAGGCCCAGCACGTTGACGTGCGGCTCGCCGAGCAGGCCGAATACGCGGGCTTGCGTATGCTCCGTGACGAGCTGGCGCACCCGGTCCTCGGACAATTTGCGCGCTTTCGCAACGCGCGGCACCTGGAACAGGGCGGCGGCCGGTGTGATATCAGGGTCGAGGCCGCTCGCCGAGGTGGTAACGAGATCAACCGGCACCGGGGCGGCCGGGTTTTCCGCCGCCAGCCTATCGGCGTCGCCCTTCACCCGGTCGAGCAACGATTTCGCGGTGGGGCCGGCGTTCGACCCCCCCGAGTTCGCCGCGTTGTATGGCGCGGGGACGGTTTTCGTGCTGTCGTTGGGGTCGGTGTCGGTGGTGGCGGACGGGCGGCCATGAAAGTAGGTCGGGCCGGCGAAGTTTTGCCCGATCAGCGACGAGCCGATCACCTTGCCGTCGCGCTCGATCAGGCTGCCATTCGCTTGATGCGGGAACACCAGCTCGGCGATGCCGGTCATCGCGAGCGGGTAGGCGAGGCCGGTGATGACGGTCATTGCGACGATCATCAGCACGGCGGGGCGGATCTGCTTGAGCATGGACGTGTCCTCAGGCGAGGCCGATGGAGTTAACGAGAAGGTCGATCAGCTTGATGCCGACGAACGGCACGACGATGCCGCCCAAGCCGTAGATCAGCAGGTTGCGGCGCAGCACCGAGGCCGCTCCGACCGGGCGATATTGGATGCCGCGCAGCGCCAGCGGAATCAAGGCGACGATGATGAGTGCGTTGAAAATGATCGCCGACAAGATGGCGCTTTGCGGAGTCGCCAGCCGCATGACGTTCAGCGCTTGGAGCTGCGGGTAGAAAGCAAGGAACATCGCCGGAATAATCGCGAAATACTTTGCGACGTCGTTGGCGATGGAGAACGTGGTCAGCGCGCCGCGGGTCATCAGCAACTGCTTGCCGATGCCGACGATCTCGATCAGCTTGGTGGGGTCGCTATCGAGATCGACCATGTTGCCGGCCTCGCGAGCGGCCATGGTGCCGGTGTTCATCGCGACGCCCACGTCCGCCTGCGCCAGCGCCGGCGCGTCGTTGGTTCCGTCGCCGCACATCGCCACCAGCTTGCCTTTCGCTTGCTCGTCGCGGATCAGCTTTAGCTTGGCCTCCGGCGTGGCCTGCGCCAGGAAATCGTCGACGCCCGCCTCGGCCGCGATCGCCGCGGCCGTCAGTGGGTTGTCTCCCGTGATCATCACTGTCCGAATGCCCATCCGCCGCATCTCGGCGAAGCGCTCGCGAATGCCGCCTTTCACGATGTCCTTGAGGTAGATCACGCCGAGCAATTTTCCGTCGCGCGCGACCGCAAGCGGGGTGCCGCCAGACTTGGAGATCCGCTCGGCCTTCTCGGTAAGGTCACGCACCGTGGCGTCGCTGGCGGCCGGCCGCGCCGGGTCGGCGATGCCGGTCCTTGCGAGCGGGCTGACCTGAGCGCCAACCGCCCGCGGGGCCGGCCCTGTCGCGCCCCACCCGGCGACATAGGCGAGCACGGCATCAACCGCGCCCTTGCGGATCGACGAACCTTCCACGTCGATGCCGCTGATGCGGGTCTGCGCCGTGAAGGGGATGAAGCGCGCCTCGAGCGGCGCCATGTCACGGCTGCGGATGCCATAGCGCTCCTTGGCCAGCACGACGATCGAGCGCCCCTCCGGAGTCTCGTCGGACAGAGAGGCAAGCTGCGCCGCGTCGGCTAAGTCCTTTTCGTCAACCCCGGCCACCGGCAGGAACTCGGATGCTTGACGATTGCCAAGCGTGATCGTGCCGGTCTTGTCGAGCAGCAAGGTATCGACGTCGCCGGCTGCCTCCACCGCCCGGCCTGACTTCGCCAGCACGTTGAACCGCACCAGGCGGTCCATCCCGGCGATCCCAATCGCCGACAGCAGCGCGCCGATGGTGGTCGGGATCAGCGTGACGAACAGCGCGACCAGCACGACGACGGAGATCGACCCGCCCGCGTAGGCCGCGAAGCTCGGGATAGTGACAGTGGCGAACACGAAGATGATGGTTAGGCCCGCGAGCAGGATGTTGAGCGCGATCTCGTTTGGCGTTTTCTGACGTTGCGCGCCTTCCACCAGCGCGATCATGCGATCAAGGAAGGTGGAACCCTGCGCCGCCGTGATGCGGACCTTGATCCAGTCGGACAGCACGCGGGTGCCGCCGGTGACCGCCGAACGATCGCCGCCGCTCTCGCGGATCACGGGCGCCGACTCTCCCGTGATTGCGGATTCATCCACCGAGGCGATCCCTTCCATCACTTCGCCATCGCTCGGAATGAAGTCGCCGGGTTCGACGAGAACGACGTCGTCGATGCGCAGGTCCGCCGACGCGATCTCGTCCCAGGATGATCCGCTGCCGCGGAGCCGTTTGGCTGTCGTTTCCGTGCGCGCCTTGCGCAGGGTTGCCGCTTGCGCCTTGCCGCGGCCCTCCGCGACGGCCTCGGCGAGATTGGCGAACAACACAGTGATCCAGAGCCAGACAATGATCTGAAAGGTGAAGCCGAGCCGGCCCCCGCCGGTGACAACGTCGCGCACCAGCAGGATCGTCGTCAGCGCCGCCACGACCTCGACGACGAACATGACCGGGTTGCGGGCCATCAGGCGCGGATCGAGCTTGCGGAACATCTCGCCGAGCGCGGGCACCAGGATAGCCGGGTCGAGCATCGACGCCGCGGCGCCGCGTTGCTTGTTCAGAGTGTCCATGAGAGTGCCCTAGATCAGAACGTGGTGCCGGAGTTCATGGCGAGCTGCTCGACCACCGGCCCAACCGCCAGCGCCGGGAAGAAGGTCAGGCCGCCGACGATGAGGATGACGCCGATCAACAAGCCGACGAACAGCCCGCCATGGGTCGGGAACGTGCCGGCGGAAGCCGGAACGATTTTCTTCGCGGCCAGCGATCCCGCGACCGCCAGCAACGGCACCACGAACAGAAACCGCCCGATCAGCATGGCAATCGCGAGCGTGTCGTTCCAGAACGGCACGTTTGCGCTGATGCCGGCGAACGCGCTGCCGTTATTGCCGGTGGCGGATGTGTAGGCATACAGCGCCTCGCTGAAGCCGTGTGGTCCGGCATTGGCCATCGCGCCCGTTCCGGCCGGCAGCACCACCGCGAGCGCGGTGAATCCGAGGATCGACAGCGGCAGGATCAGGATGGCAAGCATGCACATCTTGACCTCTTTCGACTCCAGCTTCTTGCCCAGGTATTCCGGCGTCCGCCCGACCATCAGCCCGGCCACGAAAACGGCGACGATGGCGAAGGCCAGCATGCCGTAGAGGCCCGATCCGACGCCGCCGAAGATGATTTCGCCGAGCATGATGTTGACCAACGGCACCATGCCCGCCAGCGGCAGCAGACTATCGTGCATGGTGTTGACCGCGCCGCAGGAAGTATCGGTGGTGATCGTCGCGAACAAGGCGGAGTCGGTGATGCCGAACCGCGTCTCCTTGCCCTCCATGTTGCCGCCCGCTTGCAGCGCGCTTGGCGCGCTGTCGACATGCAGGGTAGCAAAGGCAGGATTACCGCCCGCCTCGATCGGGTAGACGGTGAACAAGCCGACGAGGAACAGCACGCCCATCACCGCGAAGATGGCCCAGCCCTGGCGCTGGTCGCCCACCATGCGGCCGAACACGTTTGTCAGCGCCGCGCCGATCGAGAAGATCATCAGTATCTGGATGAAGTTGGTCAGCGCGTTCGGGTTCTCGAACGGATGGGCGGAGTTGGCGTTGAAGAAGCCCCCGCCGTTGGTGCCGAAGATCTTGATCGCCTCCTGCGAGGCGACCGGTCCCTGCGCGATGACCTGCTTCGCCCCTTCCAAGGTCGTCGCCTCAGTGTAGGCGTGCAGGTTCTGCGGCATGCCCTGCCAGACGAAGATTAGCCCGACCACGATGGAGACCGGCAGCAACACGTAGAGAACGCACCGGGTCATATCCACCCAGAAATTGCCGACCGTGCTCGCCGAACGCCGGGCGAAGCCGCGGATCAGCACGAGCGCGAGCGCGATGCCGGTGGCGGCGGATAGGAAGTTGTGCACCGTCAGGCCGGCCATCTGCACGAGATAGCTCATCGTGCTCTCGGGCGTGTAGGACTGCCAGTTGGTGTTTGTGATGAAGCTGATCGACGTGTTGAACGCGAGGTCGGTGCCGACCGGGTCTAAGTGTTGCGGGTTGAACGGCAGCAGCGCCTGCAGGCGCTGCAACGCGTAGAGCGAAAGGAAGCCCGCGACGCTGAACAGCAGCATCGCCACGGCGTATGTTACCCAGTGCTGCTCCTCGTCCTCGCGAACGCCGCACAGCCGATAAAGGCCGATCTCGATCGGCCGCAGCACCGGCGCGAGCAAGTTGCGCTCACCGTTGAACACCCGCGTCATGTAGCCGCCGAACGGCTTGACCATCAACGTGAGTAAAACGCAGTAGAGCGCGATCTGCAGCCACCCGTTGATTGTCATGGGTCGCTCCTCAGAACCGCTCGGGGCGGATCAGGGCGTAAACGAGATAAGCGAGCAGGCCGACGGAAACGGTCGCCCCGAGAATGTAATCGAAGATCATGCGCGAGGTCTCACAGGTGATCGCAGGCGGTCGTGTAGAGGATGGCGACGACGAAAAATACGCAGCCACCGATCAGGTAGACGACATCCAACATGACAAGCTCCATGCCCAAACCAAGCCAGCCCGTGGACTCGCGGCCGGTATCGTCGTGAAAACGACCGGCGATCAGGCGTCGACACGAGATCGGTTGGATGCAGAGATGGGCAAATCGGCATATAAATGCCATGTGTGCCAATTGGGGCGACCATACATGTTCCATATAGAAACTGAAGCACTTTCTTGTGCTTCGATGGCAGCAACACTTGACTTTCCCGGTCACTCTTCGACGTCGAGCGCGCGCCTGGCTGGCCTATATATGGGTCGGCTATTCCGGCGAGTGACGACCTGCATGGAACTTTGATTCGGTCAGCCGTAACTTTTAGGTCCATCCGGGCGACCGGAATGCCTGGAGTTCAGCACCGGGCATTGCACAGGAGGTGATGATGGCCTGGCGTGTTTGCGAACCGCTCTATCCGACGCCAAGTCCGTCGGCGGAAGTCGAGTCGGCGCCGAGGGTGCTAAAAGTTCCTCTCCAGCTCGTCACCAGCAGCGTTATTCAGCAGCATGAGGTCAAACAGGCCGTTAGGTTTGGAGCGACGGCGTCGATGGCCGGAGCGCTGGAAGTCGATCGGTTTCGCTTGAGGTGAGTCTTGCCAGCCGTGCTGACCCAAGTCGCGAAGCGTGTTGGGTCGAAGCCGCGCCGGTTCGGTCCGGCGCGGCTCCCAAGCGTTAGACCGTTTGGGTCAACCTGACCGGCGCAGGCATTGATTGGTCGGCCGTCGGCAGCAGGGGCGACATTTGAGCGGACGACCCCGAGGCGGGCAGGAAGGGATTGGCCGCGCCGCCCGATGCCGAGCCGCCACCCGGCAGGAGATCCTGCGCCAGCGCCGGTGCGAGGCCGGTGAGCGTGTCCGACAAGCTCGCCACAGCGGCCGGCGTGGTTGACTGGTCGCTCGGGACGAACATGAGGCCGTGTGGCGAATTGAGCCCGGTGATGATCGGCGTGATCGCCCCGGTTGTGGGATCGATTTGATCGACGGCGTTATCACTCCCGACCGACTCGTAGATGTCGTTCGGGTTCAAGCCGGTGACCGCGACCTTGACCACGTCGTTGGCGCCCGCGTTCGAAACGTAGAACGTGCCGGAGGTCGAGGTGGGGACGATCGCGTCGTCGAGGCCCGAGGTGCCCGCCGGCAGGGTGACGAAGCTCGCGGTCTGCTGCGCGGTCCCGGGATCGCTGATGATGGTCAAAGACGCGTCGTGATCGCTGGTCAGGATGAGCGAGCCGTCCGACAGCGTCTTGAGTGAGTCAGGGTCGGCGACCGGCAACGGCTGATTGGTTTGGCCGGTGACGAGGTTGGTGCCCGTGTCGCCGAGGCGCAGGATGGACGTGGTATGCAGTCCATCGATCGGCCCGTTGCCTTCATCCAGTTGCCGCACGACGGAGTCGCCCGCGTTCACGGGGTTGGCGTAGCTTAGAAATACCTTGTTCCCGTCGAATGCCACGTCGTCGTAACCACGCGCCGAGTCGGCGCCGTAAACGTAAGGGCTCGCGTATGAGAGCGCCGGGCCGACCGTGCCAGTTTGTGGGTCGATGACGAACAGTGACGAGTTGGCGTCCTGGTTCTCAAGTGCCCAAACGGTTTGCGTGGTGGGATTGTACTTGAGGCCATCAATCTCGCCCGGGAGCGTGAAGGTGTTCACGACCGTCCCCTGCTGATCGTATTGCACGATCGTGCTGTTGCCCCCGTTCGGCAGCTTGCCGGTGCTGTCGGCGCCATTGCCGTACTCGACCCAGACCGAGCCGTCGCCCATCGTGATCGAGTCAGGTTGCGTGCCGCCGCCGGCCTCGGCCCCGAGCGCGAAGATGCTCGTGCTTTGCACCACCGGCCCGCTCACCGCGTCAGCCTGGAACGCAAGGCCGTGCGAGCCGCTCAACCCCACGATCACCGGCGTGGTCTTGCCGGTTTGCAAATCGACCTGCACGATCTCGGTGCCAACCGAAGCGTAAGCGTCGCTCGTGTTCAAGCCGGAGACGTGGTACGCCTCGACCTGGTTCGTTTCCGAGTTCGAAACGTAGAACGTGCCGCTGCTGGATCGCGGGATGATGACGTCATCGAGCGTCGAGCCCGTCGGCAGGTTCTGCGGCGACACGAAGCGTTCCGACTGCGCGGCGGTGCCGGGGCGGCTGATGATGGTGAACGTCTTGTCCGCTTCGCTGGTGAGCACGAGGTCGCCGTTCGGAGTGGATTTCAGCGAGTCCGGATCGCTGAGCGGGATTGGCTGGTCCGTTTGACCCGTCGCGATGTTCGTACCCGTGGCACCGTCCGCGAGGACGTTCGCAGTCACGAGCGAGCCGATCGGCGTGTCGCCGTTCAGCAGTCGCTGCAACACCGGGTCGCCGGCGCCGGTCGGGTTGGTGTAGCTTAGATAAACTTGGCCGTTGAGGAAGGCCACGTCGTCATGTCCGCGCGTCGTGCTCGCGTCGGCATAGGTCATTGGCGCGCTGACCTGGCCCGAAGCCGGATCGATGAGGCTCAAGGTGGAGTTGCCGTCCTGGTTCTGCAGGGCAAATACCCGCCCCGTGTTGGGATCGACCTTGAGGCCGTCCGCCAAACCCGGAAGCCTGAGGGTTTGTAGGACGTCGCCGTTGAGGCTGTACTGCACGATCGTGCTGGAGCCGCTCGACCCATCGGAGGCGGCGCCGTTGCCGTATTCCGCCCACAGCGAATTCGTGCCGAGGGTGAGGGAATCTGGCTGCGTGGCGCCGTTCGTTCCTGTCGCGAAGATGGTGCTGCTGTCGACTGTCGGCATTGTCGGATGTCCTTTGCGTCTGCTGCTGCGGACGGACCCGCAGGGGCGGAGACCCGGAGGACAACTCGGCCGGATAGGACGAGAACTCAAATGACGAATGAAATAATCTGGCAATCGCGACGAAACGTCAAAATGCTGAAACAGCAACGAAACAAAAAGCCGCCCGATTTTTAGATTCAGGGTTGATTCAGGTGGCGGGCGCGATCGTGAAGCCGACCAGCTCCGTGCCTTCCTCGACTAGTTGATCGCGAGCGACGTGCACGGTCGCGACGGTCGCGTCGCGCGGCGCCGTGAGCCGCATCTGCACCTTCATCGCTTCCAACACGACCAGGAGGTCCCCGCGCGTGACGGCCATGCCTGGTTCGGCATGAACGCTGACGATCCGGCCCGGCATCGGCGAGATCACGCGATCGCCAGCGGCACCTTCGGCTCGCGGTGGCGCTAGCGGATCGACGAGAACGAAGCGCCACGGCGTTCCGTCAACCATCGCGGTCAGCGCGTCGCCGGAGCGCTGCACCGGCGCTCGGCGATAGATGCCGTCCAGGATCACCACGTCGAGGGGCCCGCGCCGCATGGCGAACGTGGCACCCAGGCAGTCGACCAGGACGGAGCCGTCCCGCCGAGGCTTGACGCGGACGGCGCGCGTAACCTCGTCGTCCTGCAATACGAAGTTCTGCTGTCCTTCGCCGTTCAGCCGCCAGGCGCTGGCGAGCGCCCAAGGCGAGTGCGGATCGGTGCTCGTTCGGCGCGCCGCGTCCGCATGGTCTTCCACCAGGCGCATAGCGGCCGCCGCGAGGGCGAGCGGCGGGGCCGCGGCCTCGGTCGGCGCGAGCAAGTCGGGGTGGCGCGCGAGAAAGCCGGTGTCGAGCTCGGCGGCATCGGCGAAACCGGGATGCGCAGCCACCCGGCGCAGCAGGCCAAGGTTGGTCCGCACGCCGACGACCTCGCAGCCGGTCAGCGCGACCTGCAGCCGCCGGATCGCATCCGCCCTTGTGTCGCCGCGGACGATCAGCTTGGCGATCATCGGGTCGTAGTGGATCGTGACCGCGCCGCCCTCCTGCACGCCGGCGTCGACCCGGACGTGCGGTCCCTGGTCGGGGAAACGCAATCCTTGCAACAGCCCCGTGCTGGGCATGTAGTCGCGCGCGGGGTCCTCGGCGTAGATGCGCGCCTCGATGGCGTGCCCGCCGAGCCGGATCGCGTCCTGCGCCAGCGGCAGGGGCTCGCCGGCGGCCACGCGGATCTGCCACTCCACAAGATCCTGCCCGGTGACCATCTCCGTCACCGGATGCTCCACCTGCAGGCGAGTGTTCATCTCCATGAAGTAGAACGCGCCAGCTTCGACGATGAACTCGACGGTGCCGGCACCCTGGTAGCCGATCGCCCGAGCCGCGTCGCAAGCGGAGCGACCCATGGCGGCGCGGCGCTCCGCCGTCATGCCCGGCGCGGGCGCCTCTTCCAAAACCTTTTGGTAGCGGCGCTGGATCGAGCAGTCGCGCTCGAACAGGTGGACGACGGCGCCATGCCCGTCGGCGAACACCTGCATCTCGATGTGGCGCGGACGCTCGAGATAGCGCTCGATCAGCACCCGGTCGTCACCGAACGACGCGCGCGCCTCGCCCTGCGCCAGCGCGAGCGCGTTGGCGAAATCCGCCGCCCGCTCCACCACGCGCATTCCCTTCCCGCCGCCGCCCGCACTCGCCTTGATGAGCACGGGATAGCCGATGCGCGCCGCTTCCTCCGCGAGCCGGGATACGCCCTGGGCCTCGCCGTGATACCCGGGAACCAGCGGCACGCCGGCCCGCCCCATCAGCTCCTTGGCGGCCGACTTGCTGCCCATCGCGCGGATTGCGTGCGGCGGCGGGCCGATGAACACGATCCCGGCCAACGCGCAGGCTTGCGCGAACTCGGCGTTCTCCGACAGGAAGCCATAGCCCGGATGGATCGCCTCCGCGCCGGATGCCCGCGCCGCCTCTATGACGCGGCCCATGCGCAGATAGCTTTCGCTCGCGGGGGCGGGGCCGATCGGATAGGCTTCGTCCGCCATCAGCACGTGCGGCGCATCGCGATCCGCGTCCGAGAACACCGCGATGCTGCGAATGCCCATGTTCCGCGCGGTGCGGATCACGCGACAGGCGATCTCGCCCCGGTTGGCGACGAGGATAGCGCGGAACATGTCCGTCACATCCGGAACAGGCCGAAGCGCGTCGACTCCGTCGGCGCGTTCATGGCGGCGGACAAACCGAGGGCGAGCACCATCCTGGTGTCCTCGGGCGCGATCACGCCGTCATCCCAGATACGTGCGCTGGCGTAGTACGGGTTGGCTTGCGTCTCGAACTGCGCCTCGATTGGCGCCTTGAACGCTGACTCCGCATCGGAGGACCATTCCCCGCCGCGCGCTTCCACGTTGTCGCGCCGCACTTGCGCGAGCACGCTCGCCGCCTGCACCCCGCCCATCACCGAGATCCGCGCGTTCGGCCACATCCACAGGAAACGCGGGGAGTAAGCGCGGCCGCACATGCCGTAATTGCCGGCCCCGAAGCTGCCGCCGATGATGACGGTGAGCTTGGGCACCGCGGCGGTGGCGACGGCGGTGACCATCTTCGCGCCATCCTTGGCGATGCCGCCCGCCTCGTATTTGCGGCCCACCATGAAGCCGGTGATGTTCTGCAGGAACACGAGCGGGATGCCGCGCTGGGCGCAAAGTTCGATGAAGTGAGCGCCTTTCTGCGCGCTTTCGCTGAACAGGATGCCGTTGTTGGCGACGATGCCGACCCGGTAGCCCCAGATGCGGGCGAAGCCCGTCACCAGCGTCGGGCCGTAGAGGCGCTTGAACTCGTCGAGTTCCGAGCCATCGACGACGCGGCCGATCACCTCGCGGACGTCGTACGGCTCGCGATAGTCGGCGGGCACGATGCCGCCGAGTTCCGCCGGGTCGAGCAGGGGCGGGCGCGGCTGCTCGGGCGGCGACGTCGGGTGCTTCTCATCGCGGAACGTGCCGACAATGCGGCGGGCGATGCCGAGGGCGTGCGCGTCGTTCTCCGCCAGATGATCGGTGACGCCGGAGGTGCGGCTGTGGAGATCGCCGCCGCCCAAATCCTCGGCGGTGACGACCTCGCCCGTCGCGGCCTTCACGAGCGGCGGGCCGCCGAGGAAGATGGTGCCCTGGTTGCGCACGATGATGCTTTCATCCGACATCGCGGGGACGTACGCGCCGCCGGCGGTGCAGGAGCCCATCACCACCGCGACCTGCGGAATGCCGAGCGACGACATCGTCGCCTGATTATAGAAGATGCGGCCAAAATGCTCGCGGTCGGGGAACACCTCGTCCTGATTGGGCAGGTTCGCCCCGCCGCTGTCGACGAGGTAGATGCACGGCAGCCGGTTCGCTTGCGCGATCTCCTGCGCGCGCAGATGCTTCTTCACCGTGAGCGGGTAATAGGTGCCGCCCTTTACCGTGGCGTCGTTGGCGACCACCACGCATTCGCGGCCCGCGACGCGGCCGACGCCGGTGATGATGCCCGCGCCCGGGATCGGCTCCTCGTAGACGCCGTGCGCGGCGAGCTGCGAAAGCTCGAGGAAAGGCGAGAGCGGATCAATGAGTGCGCGCACCCGGTCGCGCGGGAGAAGCTTGCCGCGCGCGACGTGGCGGGCGCGGGCGCTCTCGCTGCCGCCGAGGCGGATCGTGTCCACGCGCTCGCGCAATTCGGCGACCAAAGCGGCCATGCGCTCGGCATTGGCGCGGAACGCCGGGGAGCGTGGGTCGGCTTGCGAGTCGAACACGGGCATCAGGACTTGCTCACGCGGTCTCCGCGAACAACTCGCGCCCGATCAACATGCGCCGGATCTCGCTTGTGCCCGCGCCGATCTCGTACAACTTGGCATCGCGCAGCAGCCGTCCGGTCGGATAGTCGTTTGTGTAACCATTCCCGCCGAGCACCTGGATCGCTTCAAGCGCCATCCACGTCGCCTTCTCGGCGGCATAGAGGATCGCGCCGGCGGCGTCCTTGCGCGTGGTTCGGCCGGCGTCGCATGCGCGGGCGACGGCGTACACGTAAGCGCGGCAGGCGTTCATGGTGGTATACATGTCGGCGAGCTTGCCCTGCATGAGCTGGAACTCGCCGATCGCCTGGCCGAATTGCCGCCGCTCGTGAACATAGGGCAGCACTGCGTCCATGCACGCCTGCATGATGCCGAGCGGCCCCGCGGCCAGCACGGCGCGCTCGTAATCAAGCCCGCTCATCAGAACGTTTACCCCGCGCCCCAAGGCGCCGAGCACATTCTCCTCGGGCACCTCGCAATCCTGGAACACGAGCTCGCACGTGTTCGAGCCGCGCATCCCGAGCTTGTCGAGCTTCGGCTCGGCGGAGAACCCGGCGAATTCGCGCTCGATCAGGAAAGCCGTGATGCCGCGCGGGCCGGCGTCGGGGTCGGTCTTGGCGTAGACCACCAGCACGTCCGCGTCGGGGCCGTTGGTGATCCACATCTTGTTGCCGTTGAGCGCGTATCGATTGCCGCGCTTGTCGGCCCGGGCGCGCATCCCGACCACATCCGATCCGGCGCCGGGCTCCGACATCGCGAGCGCGCCCACATGTACGCCGCTGATCAGCTTGGGCAGGTAGCGCGCCTTCTGCTCCGCGCTGCCGTTTCGACGGATTTGGTTGACGCATAAATTGCTGTGCGCGCCGTAGGAAAGACCGACGGAGGCCGAGGCGCGGCTGATCTCCTCCATCGCGACGACGTGCTCGAGATAGCCCATCCCCGCCCCGCCGTACTCTTCCTCCACGGTGACCCCGAGCAGGCCGAGCGAGCCCATCTTGGGCCACAAATCGGCGGGGAAATCGTTGCTGCGATCAATCAACGCGGCGCGCGGCGCGATCTCGTCCGCGGCGAAGCCTTCCACCTCCGCGCGAAGCATGTCGGCGGCCTCGCCGAGGCCGAAATCGAGCGCCTGGGCGCGGTTGCTCATGGCGCCTCGATGAAGGATTGGTCGTTGTCCGCCGGCACCGGCGCGTCCGGGTGCAGCAGGCCTTCCCGCTTGAGGTCCGACCACAGCGCCGACGGCAGCTTGTGCTGCAGCAGCTTGAGGTTGGTCTCGAACTCGTCGACGTTGCGCGGGCCGGGGATGATCGCCGACACGATCGAGTGGGCGAGCGGGAATTGCAGCGCAGCCGCCGGCAAGGACGCGCCGTGACTTTCGCACACGCGCCGGATCGCGTCGACGCGCGCGCGCGTCTCGGACGGCGCCGGCGCATAGTTCCAGGTGTCGCGGCCCGCGAGCAGCCCCGAGTTGAGCGGGCCGCCGATGACCAAGGTGGTTCCGGCGGCCTGGCATTTGGGAATGAGGTCGTCCAGCGGCGCTTGCTCGAGCAAGGTGTAGCGGCCGGCGAGCAGGAAGGCGTCCCATTGGCCCCACTCCATCACCTCCATGCACGCCTCGCGCTCGTTCACCCCGATGCCGATCGCCTCGATCGTGCCGCTTGAACGCAGCTGGTCGAGCGCCCTGTAGCCGCTCTCGCGCAAAGTCTTCATGTGCGCGGCGTTCGCCTCCGCGCCGTGCTGGTAGACGCCGATGTCGTGAGCGAACAGCATGTCGGCGCGCGCCAAGCCAAGGCGCTGAAAACTGTCCTCCAGCGACCGCATGATCCCATCGTAC
>CAXUIE010000001.1:32461-38834 GCA_964250825.1 uncultured Acidisphaera sp.
GTCGTAGACCACCGACATTGGCAGCGGCGGCTTGCGGCCGTCCGGCCCCTCGACCGCCGCATCCGCCCGCAGCAGGCGTCCGACCTTGGTCGAGAGAACCCAGTCGCCGCGCGGCTTGTCGCGCAGCGCGTCGCCGACCCGCCGCTCCGCCGCGCCGACGCCATAAAAGGGAGCGGTGTCGACATAGCGCACGCCGTCGGCCCAGCCGGCATGGATAATCGCCTCGCTTTCCTCGCGCGTGACGTCGATCCGGCTGCCGCCAAGCGTCGCGGTGCCGATCCCGAGCGCTGTGACATGAAGGTCGGTGCGGCCGATCCGCCGCTTCTGCCAGATGGGCATCGGTTTCCCTCCAGATGGCACCCGATCTTCCCAGACCGCCTCGGAGCGGGCAAGCCGACCAGCCCCGGTACTTGGTCGCAGCGCGACCGGAAGCTGGTATGCGGCTGCCCATGCCGGCCATCTCATAATTGGCGCGCCTTGTGCAGTGTGGCGCGCCTCGCCATCTGCCTGCCCATGCAGACCTTTCATCCCAACGACCCCGTGGGCTGGCACGGCACCACCATCCTGTGCGTCCGCCGCGACGGCCATGTGGCGATGGCCGGCGACGGCCAGGTCAGCCTTGGGCAGACCGTGGTCAAGGGGAACGCCCGCAAGGTGCGCCGCATCGGCGGTGGCGGCGCGGTGCTCGCCGGCTTCGCCGGAGCCACGGCCGACGCCTTTACCCTTCTTGAACGTTTGGAAGCCAAGCTGGAGCGCTTCCCGAGCCAGCTCGAACGCGCTTGCGTTGAGCTGGCCAAGGACTGGCGGACGGATCGTTATCTTCGTCGGCTGGAGGCGATGATGGCGGTGGCCGATCGCGACCGTTCCTTCACGCTCACCGGCAACGGCGACGTGCTGGAGCCGGAGGACGGCGTGATCGCGATCGGCTCGGGCGGCAACTACGCCCTGGCGGCGGCGCGGGCGCTGGTGACGGTGCCCGACCTGTCAGCCGAGGAGGTCGCGCGCCGGTCCATGCGGATTGCCGCCGAGATCTGCATCTACACCAACAACAACGTCATCGTAGAGACGATCTGACATGGACGTACCCACCTACACCCCGCGCGAGATCGTCTCCGAGCTCGACCGCTTCATCGTGGGCCAGGACGACGCCAAGCGCGCGGTCGCGATCGCGCTGCGCAATCGCTGGCGTCGCCAGCAACTGCCCGAGGCGATGCGCGAGGAAGTGGTTCCCAAGAACATTTTGATGATCGGCCCCACGGGCTGCGGCAAGACGGAAATCGCGCGGCGGCTCGCCAAGCTCGCCCAAGCGCCGTTCCTGAAGGTCGAAGCCACCAAGTTCACGGAAGTCGGCTATGTCGGCCGCGACGTGGAAAGCATCGTCCGCGATCTGGTGGAGGCGAGCCTGGTGATGCTGCGCGATGCGTCGCGTAAGGAGGTTCAGGCGAAGGCCGAGCTCGCCGCCGAGGAGCGGCTGGTGACAGCTCTGGTCGGCGAGGGCGCGGCGGCCGACACGCGCTCGAAGTTTCGCCGGATGCTCCGCTCGGGCGACTTGGAGGACAAGGAGATCGAGATTGCCGTCTCCGACAGTGGCGGTTCGCCCATCGGCCAGCTCGACATTCCGGGGATGCCGCCTGGCCAGGTCATCAATTTGGGCGAGATGATGAAGAACATGATGGGCCGCCCGCCGCAGAAGAGGCGGATGCGGGTCGACGCCGCGCGACGCGCCGCCGAGCGCGAGGAAGCGGACCGCCTGCTCGACAGCGATCAGCTCGCCAAGGACGCGGTGGCGCACGCCGAGAACAACGGCATCGTGTTCATCGACGAGATCGACAAGATCTGCGCTCGCACCAGCGAGGGCGGCTTTCGCGGCGCCGACGTGTCGCGTGAGGGCGTGCAGCGCGACCTTTTGCCGCTGATCGAGGGCACCACGGTGAACACGAAATACGGGCCGGTGAAGACCGACCACGTGCTGTTCGTGGCCTCCGGTGCGTTCCACCTCGCCAAGCCGGCCGATCTGCTGCCCGAGCTGCAGGGCCGCCTGCCGATTCGCGTCGAGCTGGCGTCCCTGTCGCGCGCCGACCTCCGCCGCATCCTGACCGAGCCCGAGCACTCGCTGCTCAAGCAGTACTCGGCCCTGCTCGGGACGGAGAAGGTCGAGCTGCGCTTCGAGGACGACGCGGTGGAGGCGCTGGCTGATCTCGCGGCCGACATCAACGACCGGATCGAGAACATCGGCGCGCGCCGGCTGCACACCGTGCTGGAGCGGCTGCTGGAGGAGATCAGCTTCTCGGCGACCGACCGGGCCGGGGAGACTGTGACGGTTGACGCCGGCTACGTGAACGAGCGCGTGGCCCCGCTGGCGCAAAAAGGCGACCTCAGCCGGTTCATTCTCTAAGCTCTTGTTAGAACAATCGTTGCAACTATCCTGGAACGAGGCTACATCCATCCCAGGATGGTGGAGCGGTTGCCATGACGACGAGCCTCAAGCTGACCAGCATCGGCAATCCGGTGGGCGTGATCCTGCCACGCGAGTTGCTGGCCAAGCTCGGCGTGGGCAAGGGCGACACGCTGTACGCGATCGACACGCCCGACGGCCTCCGGCTCACCACGGCAGACCCGGAGTTCGAGGCGCAGATGACGGTGGCTCGGCGGATCATGAAGCAACGCCGCGCGGCCTTGCGCGAACTCGACCAGTGATCGTCTGGCTTTCACGCCGTTTGACGCTTGCGGTGCATGACGAACAGCTCGCCCGGTTCGGAGGACGAAGCGGCATCCGTGACGAGCCGTCGCTCAATCACGTCCTGACTCCCACTTTGGCCGCAAAACAGGGCGATGCCGATCTTCCGGAGATCGCTTCCGTGTATGCGATACGGTTTGCGCGGTGTCAGCCGTTCGCCCACCATAATCTTCGGACGGCTTTTATAATGATGGAGACATTTTTAGAGTTGAACGGTCTACGGTTTGTGGCAGCGGATGCCGCCGTTGCTGATGCCATGTGGAACCTAGCGGGCGGCTTCTGGCCGGACCAATATTTTAGAGAATGGGTCCAGGCGAACGCTGCCCTCAGTTGACGTCGGCTCGCCTCGCCCGCACATCGGCGTCATGCCCGGTCCCTTCGTCGAGCCCGAGGAGCCTACCGCCGCCGCCGCAATCGAGGCGATCGGCGACGAGCTCGGCGTGTTCGACGACTGGATGGACCGCTACGGGCACATCATCGAGCTCGGCCGCAAACTGCCCCCGTTCCCGGAGGCATGGGCGGACGACGCGCACCGGGTTCCCGGCTGCCAGAGCCGGGTCTGGATGGAGGGCGCGCTGCAAGACGGCAAGCTCCTGCTCGCGGGCACGTCCGACGCGGCCATCGTGTCCGGCTTGATCGCGCTGCTGCTGCGGGTGTACTCCGGCCGCACGCCGGCCGAGATCGTCGCAACCGACCCCGTGTTCCTCAAGGACCTGGGGCTGCTGGAAGCGTTATCCACCAATCGTGGCAATGGCATCGCGGCCATGGCGCGCAAGATCCGGGATCTGGCTGCCGTCCAGGCCGTCTGACGCCGGGTTGCCCGGCCGCGGGACCGGACGCTAAACAGCCTTATGCTGTTCTACGAACCGCTGTTCCTGTTCGTTTTCTTCCCGACTCTCTACCTGCTCTATCTACTGGCCGAGCGACGGGTCGCCGCGCGTTTCCTCGTCCTGCTTTGCGGAAGCGTGCTGTTCTATTTCTGGGTCGAACCGCTGTTCGTGCCGATCGTGCTCGCCTCGGCGTTCGCCGACTACCTGATCGGCCGCCGTATCGCCGCCCTGCCGCGACAGTCCAGGCAAGCCGGAACGCTGCTGACCGCTGGCGTGATCGCCAACGTCGCGATCCTGGCTCACTTCAAGTACAGCCGGTTCCTGCTCGAGAACATCTACTACGCGCTCCATGGCGCGGCCGCCCCGGCGGGGTCGCTTCCCGCGATCGCACTGCCGGTCGGTGTCTCGTTCATCGTCTTCGAGAAGATCACCTACCTCGTCGACGTCCACCGCCGCGTCAGCCGGCCCGCGCCCGGGTTCGCCACCTACCTGCTTTACGTGTTCCTCTTTCCCAAGCTGCTGGCCGGGCCGATCATCAAGTATCACGAGCTTGAGTCGCAGCTCGTAAAGCTACGGTCGGCTCGGTGGGACGACATCTCCACCGGCTTCGTGCGCTTCATGATGGGGGTGGCAAAGAAGACGCTGCTCGCCGACACCCTCGCCTTGGGTGCCGACCGGATCTTCTCGGCCGACCCGCACGCCGTGGGTTTCCACGACGCGTGGCTCGGCGTGATCCTGTTCACCCTGCAGATATACTTCGATTTCTCCGCCTACTCCGACATGGCGATCGGCATCGCCCGAATGCTCGGCCTTAGGCTGCGCGAAAACTTCAACATGCCATACTTGTCGTGCAGCATGACCGAGTTCTGGCGCCGTTGGCACATCTCGCTGGCGACCTGGATTCGCGAATACCTGTACATCCCGCTGGGCGGCAACCGCGTTCCGGTCGCGCGGCGCTATCTCAATCTCTGGGTTTGCTTTCTCGCCTCGGGCCTTTGGCACGGCGCGGCGTGGCCCTTCATCGCCTGGGGCGCCTACAATGGCTTGTTCCTGGTGCTCGACAAGTTGTTCTTGTTGCGGGTTCTGGACCGGCTGCCACGGATCGCGGCCAATCTCGCGACGTTCCTCGTCGTGGTGATCGGTTGGGTCATCTTCAGGGCGAAATCAATGGAGCAGGCCGGCGCCCTCCTCCATGCCATGAGCCGGCCTTGGCGAGAGGGCCACGCGGTCGGCGTGCTCATCACGCCCGACATCAGCCTTGCCGCAATCGTAGCGGGCGCCATCTGCGCTTGCCCACGCCTGCCTGGCTTCGATCGGGCGCGGCGCGCCGTTTTCGCGACACCGGGCCGCACGGCGGCTGTGCAGTCCGCGATCGCCCTCATCTTCGTGCTCGCTGTCGGCAAGGCCGTGGCCGACCCGTTCCAACCCTTCCTGTATTTCCGGTTCTGAGATGCGGTGGAAGTCCGTTCTCTTTCGCCTCCCGGTCGTGATCGGCGCCGCAATGCTGCTCGTGCCGTGGGCCTATCTGGCGTGGAACACCACCGTCGGCGAGATCGCCCCTGGCCTGCGCTTCCGGACCAAGCAGACGATCGCCGGGGCGGTCGCGGACGCGGTGCCGGATATGTCGGTCCATGCCCTGCTCAGCGGCCAATTCCAGCAATCAATTTCGCGCGCCGTGGGTGTGCTGTCGCCGGTGTTCAAGCCGGCGATCCGCTGGAAGAACGAGCTTTACTACGCGCTGCTCGGCACAAGCGGCACCAGCCGGGTGATCGTCGGGCGCAATCGGCAGCTGATGGAATCGGGCTATCTGGAGGAATACTGCGGCCGCGACCTCGCGGCGCTTCGCCCGCGCTTCGACGAGTGGGCGGGCCGGCTGCGGTCACTACAGGACGGGTTCGAAGCACGCGGGACGCCGTTCCTCTACCTCATCACGCCCTCGAAGGTCGCGGAGCAACCGCAAATCATCCCGCGCGGCTACCGCTGCCCGGGCTCGGCCGCGGATCGGGCCGCCAAGCTCGACGTCTACACGGCCACACTAACCGCGCACGGCGTGCGCTTCGTTGACGGCGCCTCTCCGCTCGCATCCGCGCGCGCGCAGTACGGGATCGACATGTTTCCGCGCGGCGGGACGCATTGGAACGATCTCGCCGCCGCGCTCGCAACGGAGCACGTCGTCGCGGCCGCCAGCGTCGCGCAAGTCCGCCCGCCGCTCACGCCCTTCACCTTCGCGTGGACCCTGAGCGACATCGCGACCGGGGCCGACCGCGACCTCCTCGATATCATGAACCTGCCGCACCCGGACGCGCGATATCCCGTGCCAAGCCTCACCTTCCATTCGGAGGAGCCGGCGGGCGGGTGCAAGCCGACCCGGATCACCGAAATCGGCGGCAGCTTCCTCATGGGCGTCAACGTGATCTTGGAGAAGCTCGCTTGCCCGCCCGACATAACCTACTGGTTCTATTGGGACCACGAGATGTTCCGCTACGCTGCTGGAAAGTTCGATCGCTTCCCGGTGAATGAAAATCTCCGCCGCGCCTCGTTGCTGGACACCGATTTCGTGTTGCTGGAGGAGAACGACGCCGCCCTGCCCGAAGCGCAGCCGGCCCAGCAGTTGATGGACGCCGTGGCGCAATTCCGGTCGCGCCCCGGACGCGCCGCGCCCCGCAAGTGCTGGCGGCCGCCCGCGCGGTGCTGGAGCCGTTCGGGGCGCGCTACGTCGGCGTGGCCGGGGTCGACAGCGCAAACAGAGGGCTGCGCTCCAGGTTCATCGCCGGCGTCGTCGACCAGACCTGGACATCGCGATACA
>CAXUIE010000001.1:38844-45263 GCA_964250825.1 uncultured Acidisphaera sp.
GCCCAGCAGTGGAGGGCCGCCGGGGCTCAATTCGGGGCGCGCGGTGGACGCGCCGCGACCGGCTAGTGCTGGCGGCCGCCCGCGAGGCGAGCCATCAGCGCCAGCAGCACGCCGGTGAGGCCGATGCCAAGGAGGATGGCGAGTTGCCAGGCGGCGTCCGATTTCTGCACGTCCTCGATGTGAACAAAGGTTTCAAGGATCTGGATCGCCGCGATCGCCGCGATGGATCCGATCAGTTTCTGCTTGACCTCGCTGAAGCCGATGCCGGACAGCGCGTTTCCATCGGCGCCGGCGGGCACCCGGGTGAGGAAATTTTCCCAACCCGAAAACACGACGATCACGATGAGGTTGCCGATCAGGGAAAGGTCGATCAGCGTCAGGATTGTGAGCATCGTTTCGTTCGTGTCCATCGTGAGAATGCCGGGCGCCGCGAGCACCAGCTTCTGCACGAACTTGATGACGTCCAGCCCGAGCGCCACGAGCAGGCCCACGTAAACGGGCGCCATCAGCCAGCGCACGGCGAACATCGCGCGTCCCATGCTTCGTTTCACAGAATCGCCGATGCCCCTGTCCGCCGGGCTGAGCTGTCCGTCCGCCATTCCTGCCTCCGCTTACGCCGCGTCCGTCGCGCAACATCTTAGCTCAATGAGGCAGCCGCGCCATCGCGCCGGCGAGCAGCTCGACTTGCCGCGCCATCCGGGCGAGCGACTCGGCGGCCGGCCCGGCGGGTGCGGAAGGTCGGGCAGCCAGTTCGATCTGCCCGCTTGCGAGCGCGTCGAGGGACTTGCTGGCCCAGTCTCGCCAGGGTGCGAGGGCCGCGCGGTCAGTTCCCGCCACGGCCGCGGGGTCGAGTTGCATCGCCGCGAGCCGCCCGGCCATTCGTCGCATCGAGGCGTCGATCACCATGGCCGCCTCGAGCCCGTCGGGCGAAATGTGCCGTAGATCCGCGCGAAACCGCAACAGAACAAACCGACCGCCGCGAACGGAACGGCGGCGTAGAGGCCGCCCGCCCGGGCGAGGCCGGCCGCGACGGTGACCGCCGCGCCGAGCACGGTGAAGCTGAGCACCGCCGGTAGGCGGCGGCGGATGGGGCCGCCCTGATCGCAAAGGCAGGTGAGCCACGCGGCGAGCGCCGCCTCGGCCATCGGCTGCCACGCGAGATACTCGTTGAGCGCCACAACGACCGCGACCGACAGCGCCGCGCGCAAGCCCTCGAGCAGGTTGAGGGCGCGAAGATCGAGCCCGACCGGCAAGCGTGCCAGGTGGCTTCGGCTCGGCGCAGCAGCTGCGGCGCCCGGCTGAGCCGCACGCCGATGACGGCGATGACGGCGATGGTTCGTCGGCTAGGCCGCGCGGGCCATTCCGCGCAGCACGTATTGCAGGATGCCGCCGTGCCGATAGTAGGAAACCTCGTCTACCGTATCCACGCGGCACAGCACCGGCACCTGATCCGCGGTCCCGTCCGGCCGATGGATCACCAAGGTGAGGTCCATGCGCGGTGAGAGGGTCTCGAGGCCCGTGATGTCGAGCAGCTCCTCGCCGGTGAGGTGGAGGCTCTTGCGATCCATGCCGTCCTTGAACGTCAGCGGCATCACGCCCATGCCGACGAGGTTGGAGCGGTGGATGCGCTCGAAGCTTTCGACGATCACCGCGCGGACCCCGAGCAGCATGGTCCCCTTGGCCGCCCAGTCTCGCGACGACCCGGTGCCGTACTCCTTGCCGCCGATGATGACGAGCGGCACGCCCTCGCGCTTGTAGCGCATGGCCGCGTCGTAGATCGGCATCTGCTCGCCGTCGGGGAGGTGCTTCGTGTAGCCGCCTTCGACGCCCGGCACCATCTCGTTGCGGATGCGAATATTGGCGAAGGTGCCGCGCATCATCACTTCGTGGTTGCCGCGACGGGCGCCGTAGCTGTTGAAGTCCTTTTGCTGGACCTGGCGCTCCATGAAATACTCGCCGGCGGGCGAGTTACCGCGGATGGAGCCGGCCGGGCTGATGTGGTCGGTGGTGATGCTGTCGCCTAGCATCGCCAGGATGCGGGCGCCCTTGATCTCCGCCACCGGCGCGGGCTCCATCGTGATGCCTTCGAAATACGGCGGGTTCTTCACGTAGGTCGAGTTGTCCGACCAGTGATAGGTGGCGCTGCCGGTGTCCACCTGGATCGCTTGCCACTGCTTCGGGCCGGTGAACACCTCGCCGTAGCGCTTCAGGAATTGCGGGCGCGACAGGCTCGCCGCGATCGTGTCGGCGATCTCCTTGTTGGAGGGCCACACGTCGCGCAAGTACACCGGCTGCCCGTCCGACCCGGTGCCGAGCGGGTCGCTGGTGATGTCCTTGTTCAACGTGCCCAGCAGCGCGTAGGCGACCACCAACGGCGGCGAGGCCAGATAGTTGGCGCGCACGTTCGGATGCACGCGCCCCTCGAAGTTGCGATTGCCCGACAGCACCGACACGGCCACCAGGCTGTTGTCCTCGATCGCGTCGGCGATCGCTTCCTCCAGCGGACCGGAGTTGCCGATGCACGTGGTGCAGCCGTAGCCCACGGTGTTGAACCCGATCGCGTCCAGGTCGGCGGTGAGCCCCGATTTGTCGAGGTACTCCGTCACCACCTGCGAGCCCGGCGCCAGCGACGTCTTGACCCAGGGCTGCGGTTTCAAGCCCTTTGCCCGGGCCTTGCGCGCGACGAGGCCGGCGGCGACCAGCACCGAGGGGTTCGAGGTGTTGGTGCAAGAGGTGATAGCCGCGATCACCACGTCGCCATGGGTGATCTCGTAGTTCTTTCCGGCGACCACGACCCTCTTGTCGGCATCGTTTGCCGGCACGCCAAGGCTTTTCGTGAGCTCGGCGCGGAACGCGGATGACGCGTCTTTCAGCAACACCCGGTCTTGCGGCCGTTTCGGGCCGGCAAGGCTCGGCTGAACCGTCGAAAGGTCAAGCTCCAAGGTGTCAGTAAAGATCGGGTCGGGCGTGTCCGTTTCGCGGAACATGCCCTGCGCGCGCCAATAGGCCTCGACCAGTGCGATGCGATGCTCGTCGCGGCCCGACAAGCGCAGGTAGTCGAGAGCCAGCTTGTCGATCGGGAAGAAGCCGCACGTCGCCCCGTATTCGGGCGCCATGTTGCCGATGGTGGCGCGGTCGGCCACCGGCAGGGTATCAAGCCCCGCGCCGAAGAACTCGACGAACTTGCCGACAACCCCCTTGCGGCGAAGCATCTGGGTGACCGTGAGCACGAGGTCGGTGGCCGTCGCGCCTTCGGGCAGCCTGCCGGTGAGGCGGAACCCGATCACGTCCGGGATCAACATGGCGATCGGCTGGCCCAGCATGGCCGCTTCCGCCTCGATTCCGCCGACACCCCAGCCGAGGATGCCGAGGCCGTTGACCATCGTGGTGTGGCTATCGGTGCCGTACAGCGTGTCGGGATAGGCGAACTGCTTGCCGCCGTTCTCCGACACCCACACCGCCTGGCCGAGGTATTCGAGGTTGACCTGGTGGCAGATGCCGGTGCCGGGCGGGACCACGCGGAAGTTGTCGAACGCCGCCTGACCCCACCGGAGAAACTGATAACGCTCGCCATTGCGGTCGAACTCGATGTCGACATTCTCCCTGAGCGCGTCCGCTGTCGCGGAAACGTCGACCATCACCGAATGGTCGATTACCAGGTCGACGGGGATCAGCGGGTTGACGCGATCGGGCTTGCCGCCGAGTTCGGTGATGCCGTCGCGCATGGCCGCGAGGTCGACCACGCCCGGCACGCCGGTAAAGTCCTGCATCAAAATGCGCGCCGGGCGGAACGGGACCTCCTTGGTGGAGCTGGCGAGCTTCACCCAGTCCGCGATCGCCCGGGCGTCGTCGGTCTTGTAGCTTTGCCCGTTTTCGAAGCGCAGCACGTTCTCCAGCAGCACCTTGAGGCTGACCGGCAGCCGGGACACGTCGCCCAGCGACTTCGCGGCCACCGGGAGCGAGAAGTATTCGTAGTTCTTGCCCTCCACGGTCAGGGTCTGCCGCGTCTTCAGGCTGTCCTGCCCGATTGCCGTCATGCGGTCCTCCGTGATGGACGCGCGAAGGCCGTCGCTGGGCTCAGACGGCGCGTCCGGGTTGGCGTGCGGTGCAACGGGGCTTCAACCATACGGGCCGGGCGTTGTCCACGCTGGCGGGTGCAGGGAGAGCGTGAGGCACGCTTGCCACTTCTGGCCCGAGGGGCTCAAATGGTCCGGGCTTAGCGGCCGGGCCTCTCGTCGGCACGCGAGGAAGCGCGTCTTGCCGCGGCGCGGTCATCCGCAATAGCCCGTTCAGCGTTTCTCAACTCCTTGATCAAGGGACGGTCCTTCTCGGCTCCTTCGATACCGGCAACGGCTTCAAGGAAGACGGCGGCTTGGCCGCAAGCATTGCTGAGAAGCATTTTCAAGGTTCGGCGGTCATCCGGCCCCTGCACTTGTCGTTCTTCCATATCGGTTACAACGACCCCGACATAGTGCAGCGTACCAATGAACCCAAGCAGGCCGATGATTCCTCACGGTTCAGGAGGCCTTTGCGACCGGCATGAGCCTCGTAGATGGTGAGTGTTGGGGAGCATCGCAGTAGGGAGGTTCTTGGGCGCCTGAAAGTGCTCCGCTTTGACCCAACTTCTGCACTCCAGCAGACACTGGCTCCCGATCGTGCCGACCTCAGTGTGAAGGGCACGCGGGAGCCGGCCAGTTCGGCGGTATGCCTCGACCGGCCGCTGCGACCTCGAGTTTTTCTTCCGACAAGCGCAGTCAGTCAGCTTGGCGATAAGGCCATTAAGATCGGCGTCGCACCCATGCAACCAGTACGGCCCGCCAGCACCTACGCCCCCTGCAACTTCGCGACGAGGTTCTCGGGATCGGGCTTTGGAGCCAGGAGGTCGTCAATGGTGTATGGGCAGGCTTCGGGCAGCGGAGCGCCGGCAACTTCGGTAAGCGTCCGGACCTGACGGAGCGCGGTATCGTAAAGGTCGTCCAACTCAAAACGCTGGCGCATTCCGGGCGAGAATCGTCGCCTCGCACCGGCTAAGAAGCCGATAACCTCCGATCTCCAATGCGCCGCGGCTTGGGATTCGGGTTCGGCAGCAAGCTTCAGTAGGTGCAGCAACGCCTGCGAAATCTGGCTTTGGCAGCCGTGCAATTCCGAGACGCCCACGTCCTCGACCTCCCCGATCACGTGGTCCCAGTCGATCGCCTTATTCACACGTTCCCCGCGCGCGAGACGCCGGAGCAGGGACGCCTGCTTTTCCGACCAGACCAGGATGTCGCGCTCGTAGAGATCGTCGGGCATGGCCAGCAGTATATCACAGTCGAGAAGGGTGCGCCCGCTGTGGACCGGCGCGGCGCGAGCGCCTAGTTGCTCCGGTCACGGCGGAGAGTCGAGGGTTGATCGAGGCGGAGGAACTGGCGGCGTTTCGGGGCGAGCGCCTTGTGTTCCGCGATCTGTCGTTCCGCGTGGAGCCGGGTGGGGCGCTTGTGCTCGTCGGGCCGAACGGGTCGGGCAAGTCCACCTTGCTTCGTTTGCTCGCGGGGCTGGTGCGGCCAGCTGCGGGGGCGCTCCGATGGCAGCGTGTCGACGCGCTTGCCGACCTCGCCGAGCACGGGGCGCGGCTGGCCTATCTCGGGCATCTGGACGCCGTGAAGCCGGGATTGACGGCGGCCGAGAACTTGCGGCTCGCCGCGCGGGGCGAACCGGTGGAACCGGCCCTCGACGTGATGGGATTGGCGACGCTGGCCGGCCTGCCCGCCCGAATGCTCTCGGCGGGGCAGAAGCGGCGGCTGGCGATGGCCCGGCTCGCGCTTGGCTCGGCGCCGCTGTGGCTGCTCGACGAGCCGACGCTTGGCCTGGATGCCGCTTCCGTGCACCGGTTCGCGGCCCTGCTCTCCCGTCATCGCGCGCGGGGCGGCTTGGTGATCGCCGCGACCCACCTACCGTTGCCGCTGCCAGAAGCGCGGACATTGCGCCTCGGATGAGGCGGTTCGGGGCGCTAATCCGCCGCGAGCTGTTGCTCTCGGTGCGCCACGGAAGCGACACGGTGGCGGCGTTGCTGTTTTTCGTGCTGACCGCCTCCTTGTTCCCGCTGGCGATCGGGCCGGCGCCCGAAACCTTGGGCCGGATCGCGCCCGGCGTGGTCTGGGTCGCCGCGCTGTTGGCCGCGCTGCTGCCCTTGGAACGGTTGTTCGGCGCCGATCATGACGACGGCTCGCTCGACCAGATCCTGCTCGGAGGGCTGCCCGCGTCGTTGGTGGCCGCGGCGAAGGCGGCCGCGCACTGGCTGGTGACGGGAGTGCCCCTGCTCGCGGCCGCCGCCCCGCTGGCGGTGATGCTGCGGATGCCCCCCGAGGCGGTTCCGGCCTTGCTCGCCGGGCTGGTGCCCGGGACTCTTCTCCTATCCTTGTTCGGCGCGATGGGGGCGG
>CAXUIE010000002.1:0-5061 GCA_964250825.1 uncultured Acidisphaera sp.
GCTTCGAGGCCGGCGGCGCCTCCCACACGAGCGGAACGGTGAACTCGAGTGTCGGCGCAAGGGTCGGAGCGGCGCGCACCAGAAGCAGGAGGCTCCCGAGCGCCACGTGAACGGCGAGCGACACGCCGAGCGCGCGTCCGCCGCGCTGCTCGGGCTTGCGAGCAGGACAAGCCGGGACATCGGCTGCGCGCGGGCGAATATTCCCCGTTGTCGCAGCGTGACCGAAGCCCCCGAACGATGCCGCCGATAATCCGTCAGGGCGCTTCAAATACATCGCGTCAGCCGCCCTCGCGATGGCATGGGCCGCCTGCCGCGCCCAGGAACCCGAACGTGGCGACAATGGAGGCGTGCAACGCTGCGCGGGATGCATCGTCGCCGGCGCGAACCGGTAGGTCCGCCGCGAGCGTTGCAGGCTGCCCTGACAGGATCAGCAAGCGCGAAGCGAATTGGAGCGTCTGGGCGAGATCGTGTGTCGCGAGCAGCACCGCGGCCCCGGTTCGGCGCGCCCAGCCTGCGACCACCACGCCGAGATAGGCGGCGAGCTGTGCATCAAGCGAGGCGAACGGCTCGTCGAGGACGAGCAAGTCGGGCGATACGGCCAGCGCGCGCGCGAGCGACGCGCGACGCGCCATTCCCAGCGAAAGCTGCCGAGGGAAGAGGGCCTCGGCGTTCGGCAATCGAACCTCGTCGAGCAGCGCCCCAATATCCGGCATCGGCATCCCGTCGGCGACGACCAGGCGGAGATTGTCGCCGACGCTCAACCAAGGGAGCAGCCGTGGCTCCTGGAACATGACCCCGACGCGTTCGGCGTCCCGCCTGACGGTCCCCTCGAACGCTGCTTCAAGCTTGAGTACGATGCGCAACGTCGTGCTCTTGCCCGTCCCGGACGAGCCGAGCAGGCCAATTACCTCGCCCTTGCCGACGGAAAACGCCACGTCGCGCAGCACGGTCCGACGTCTGCCGCCGGGGGCCACGAACTCCTTGCGGACTATCCGCACGTCAAGCACCGGCGCGCCACGCGTTCGCACTTCGCTCGAGCGGTCGCAGGATGGCGGCTTCCACCGCGAGCATCAGGCCGGCGAACAGCAGGCCATAGGCCAGGATGCCCGTCACATCGAAGTTCTGGAATAACAGGTTGAGCATGTAGCCGACACCGTTGGGTCGGCCGAGCAACTCCACGACCAGCACGATCTTCCAGGTGATCGACAGACCGCTGCGACCGGCGGCGGCGAGGTAGGGCAGCAGCTGGGGTGCGGCGACGAACCGGAGGCGGCGGCGCAGCGGCAAGCGGAACACGCGCGCCATCTCGCCGAGCCCAGGATCGAGCGCCTGGGCGCCCTCGCGAACCGTCACCACCACGGTGGGCATCTTGGCCAGCACCACCGCGAGCACCGCGGCGACGTCGTTCAACCCGATCCAGATATACGCGAGCACGATCACCACCAACACCGGGAGGTTCAGCGCGATCACGTTCCACGGATCCAGCAACGCGTTGGCGCGGGGCGACCGGCCCATCACGTAGCCGAGAATGCCGCCGGCGATCATTGCAAGCGTGAACGCGATCGCCACCCGGAGCAACGTTGCCGCGAACGCGCGGGGCATATCGCCGCGGCCGAGCTCCCGCCAGGCAAAGCTCGCGACGCGCTCGGGCGACGGCAGGAGCGCTGGCGAGCCAGCAAGGCGCGACCCCAGCCACCAGAGGGCCAGAAACGCAACGAGCGATAGAACGCGATCGCGCGCGGCGAACGCTTCAGCCCGCCGCATCTCTCGCAGGCCAGAACATTCCCGGAGGCAGCGCGTCGAGGCCGCCGGTCGCCTGCGTCCCGCCGGTCTCGCGCAGGATGGCAAACACCTTGGCCGCCGATTGTTGTTGCGCAACTGGGTCCGGACGCGCGACCCCCGCATCGAAGCGTTGCATCAGGCGCGCGAAAACCGCGTCGTCTTCAGCGTTCATCACTGGTCGCAGCTGTTGCCATTCCGCATCCGATTGCACCAGCAACTGCTCGGCGTCTTTGGATGCGGCCAGAAAGCCATCGATCACAGGCCGGTTCGCCTCGGCCCAAGACTGGTGGAACACGTAGCCGACGAGGCTCATGGAATCCGAAAGGCCGAGTGCTGCCGCGCATTGCGCAACCGAGGTGACCTCGCGATACCCGGCTGCTTCCAGTTTGGCGGCGAAGTTCCAGAACGTAAGCACCGCGTCGAGCTCGCGCTGCTGCAGCTTGGCGCCGAGCAGCGGGGGTGCGCCGTAGATCACGTCGGCGATCGAAGCGAGATCGATCCCCTGCGTCGCGCGGCCCGCGGCCTGCACAAGCAGCCAGGATTTGTCGGCCGGCCCACCTGCAACGCCGAGCCGTCGTCCGCGCAAGTCGGCCAACACATGGAGCGGCGCTTCGCTCGCGGCCATGATGCCGCCGCTTGCGCTGCTGAATGGGGCGAAGCAAAGCTTCGTGCCCGCCGCCCGCTGCGCGGCGACGAACAGCCAATCGGATACCACGACGTCGACGCTTCCCGCCATCAACGCCACCCGCCCGCCATCCGTGTTGGCGAGCTTGACCGTTTGCAGCGCGAAGCCGTGCTTCGTGTCGAGATCGTGCCGCCGGATGACATCGCTCACCCACTGCACGGTGCCGAACTGAAGGATGCCGAGGCGAAGCTCGGGCGCTGGTCCGGCGGCGCGCGTTGCTCGCGCGGCGAGAACCGCGCCGAGGCCGGCCAGCACCGTCCGCCGGCCCGCCATCACCCCGGACCTCCGCCGCGGCGAACGAGCAGTCCGCGTGCCGGATCGTAGGCGAGGATGGCGCCGACCAGGAACACCGCCGTCATGCCCACGACAACGGCGAGCGCCGTCGTATCGAGCTTGCCGTACAGCATGAAGCGGATGAGCTGCACGCCGTAGGTGAACGGATTGAGCCGGCAGATCGTGTAGACCACGGGGCTCGATTGCTGCACCAGCCAAAGCGGGTACAGGGCGGAGGACGCGAAAAACATCGGAAAGATCACGAAGTTCATCACGCCCGCGAAGTTCTCGAGCTGCTTGATCACCGACGACAGCAACATCCCCAGCGAGCCCAGCATCAGCCCGACCAGCACGAGTGCCGGCAGCACCGACGCGAACGACCAGGGCGGCAGGTCAACGCCCCAGAGATAGGCGACCAGCATGAACGCGAGCACCTGGAAGATCGACACGGACGTACTCGCGAGCAGCTTGGAAACCAGCAGGAACCAGCGCGGGAAGGGGCTCACCAGCAACATGCGCATGTTGCCCATCTCGCGGTCGTACACCATGGACAAAGAGGATTGCATGCCGTTGAACAGCTGGATCATCGCGATCAGCCCGGGGGTCACGTAGACCTCGTACAGCACGTAGTTTTCGTACGGCGGAATGATGGAAACGCCGAGGATCTGGCGGAAGCCGGCGGCGAAGATGAACAACCAGACCAGTGGGCGGACAAGCGCCGAGACGAAGCGCTCACGCTGATGGACAAAGCGCAACGCTTCCCGCCACACGATGCCGCGCAGGCAGGTGAGGTACCCCGCACCGGAAAATCGCGAAGTTGCGGTTGCGGTGGCTGTCGTGCTCAAGGCGCTCTCCGCGGCTGGTGGGAGCCGGTCAGCGCCGCGAAGGCTGAGCGGAGGTCGGCTGTGCCCGTTTCCGTAACCAGGTCGGCGACGTTGCCCGCGGCCAATTGCTTGCCGGCGTGCAGCATCACCACGTCGTCCGACGGCTCGATCTCGTCGAGCAGGTGGGTCGCCCACAGCACCGCGACACCCCGCTCGCGGGTCAGCGCGCGGACATGGGTGATGATGGCGAGCTTGGAGGCGATGTCGAGACCGACCGTCGGCTCGTCGAGCACCAGGAGTTCGGGGCCGTGCATCAGCGCGCGCGCGATCTCGACGCGGCGATGCGGCCCCCCCCAACGCCGCCGGGCGGGGCGGGGCGCGCGGTCGGTCAACTCCACGTCGTCAAGCACCGCCTTGGCGCGCGCGCGCGCCTCCCGGCCGCCGATGCCGTGCAGCGCCGCGTGAAACAGGAGATTGTCCATGACGGACAGATCGAGATCGAGGGTGCGCGCCTGGAACACGACGCCGAGCCGTCGCAGCGCTTCGCCCGGCTCGCGGTCGATCCGGTGGCCGAGCACGCTGATGCTGCCGACCTTGGTGTCGAACAGCCGCGTGATGAGCGAGAACAGGGTCGTCTTGCCCGCCCCGTTGAGGCCGAGCAACGCCGTGAACCCGCCCCGCCGGACGGTGAACGTCACCTCGGCCAGCGCGCGACGCGCCCCGTAGGCGTGGCTGACGCCCGTCACGGAAAGCGCCGGCGCCACAAGATGGTCGTCCGGCAACGGGACGCTTACGGAGCGTGCGCCGGGTTGTTCGCGAAGCAGGTCCGTCGCGATGCTCATGCGTGACATCGCCTCCCTCCGCATTTATCACCGCCGTCGGTTGTGACGTCAATCAGCGCGGAACGGCGGCGACCGCTTATACCGGGAGGCTCCCGTGACAGATGTCCGATCGCCGTCGGCGACCCGGCGCGCCCTGCTCGCGGCGGCCGCCGTCACCGCCATCCCGCCCGCCTCGCACAGTCCAGCGACCGTCGTTTCCGTTTCCGCGCGGCCCGGGGCGGCATTCGACGCGGCGGCGTTCGGCTTCGTCGGCGTGTTCGGCGTCGACTGGCTGCTTGATCCGCGCTTCACCCGGCTGCTCGACAACATCGCGGCCTCGCCCGGCGCCGTCCGGGGTGTCCGCGCGTTCGGCGTGCTCAGCGGCGGCCGTGACAGGACGTTTCCGACAAACAACGGGCATGTGTGGGACCGCGCCGACGAACTGCCTGACTTCACCCGCACGCTGCAAGCGCTCGATGCGCTGGTAAGCCGGGAGCTCACGCCTTTCCTGCCGCTGACGTTCTTCCCAACGGCGGTGTCGGCGAAGGCGATCGGCCCGCCGCCCGACCTCACCGAGTGGGGGCGCTTGGTCCGACGTTTTCTGGACGCCGTTGCGGGCCGGTTTGGCGCTGCGGAGGTCGCGCGGTGGTGGTTCGAAGTTTGGAACGAACCCAAC
>CAXUIE010000002.1:5071-40475 GCA_964250825.1 uncultured Acidisphaera sp.
GAACCCAACATGCCGCCATTTTGGGGCGCTTCTTTCGAGCGCTACCTCGATCTTTATCGCGCTACATCGGACGCTGTGTCGACCTCCGGGCTCGCCGTCCGGCTGGGCGGGCCGGTCGTCGCCTACTCGCCCGAAGAGGGGCCGGCGCTGATCGAACGCTTCGTCCGCTTCTTGGCTGACGAGCCGCGCATCAAGTGCGACTTCATCTCCTATCACCGCAAGGGCGCTTGGAGCGACGCGGAAGGCAAGCCGGATCTCCAGCGCCTCGTGGCCGCGGCCCAGGCCACCGCCGATGCTGTGCTGCGGTGGGTGCCGGAACGCGCAGAGAAGCTCGCGATCGTCAACGACGAAGCGGACATGAAGGTGGGGTTCGACCAGCCATATCGCCCGCGGATCACGGCGCAGTTCCCGTCATGGCTGGCCGCTTCCATGATCGCGCATGACGGGCTCCGCCAACGCCACCGGCTGAGTTTTGTCGCCGCTGCGGACGACGCCAACGCCCAGCTCGCGCGTGCGCCGTTCGACGGCCGCCGGATGCTAATGACACCGCTCTCGCCCGCTCCGGCCGACCAATTGAAGTTGCCGGTGCTTGGGTTTTACGAGCTGCTCCGCTGCCTCGGCGAGCGACGGGGAAAGGGCGGAACGGCGCCGGACGGCGTTTCGCACCTGGTCACGGTTGGAACGAATGAGATCGCCGTGCTGTTCACGCGCTATCGGGACACGGGTGTCGTAGCCCTCGACTGCGTGGTCGGCCACATCCCGTGGCCGCGCGTCAACCTGGTCCAGTTTCGCATTGACGACGCGCACACCGATGCCGCACGGGGCGCCCCCGATCCGGCGCGGATGCGGCTCGCGCAGGAGTTGGGCGTGCTGGCGCCCCCGCGGTCTGGGCTGCACGTTCGCGACGCGCTGCGTGAGCGCGTGCCCCTCGGCCCGTTCGCCACCGCGCTAGTGTGGATCACCCCCTATCGCGATGCGCCCCCGGCCACCCCGTCGTGGCTCGAAGCCAGCCGCGAGGGCGGCAACGTCGTGCTGCGCTGGACGCCGGACCGGACACCCGGCTTGTACACGTACGAGGTCAGTCGAACACGAGCGGGAAAGCGCGCAATCGCGATCTCCCCCGCTCCGCTCCGTTCCGCGATGTGGATCGACACCGCCGTTCCCGACGAGCCGCTCGGCTACACTGTCCGCACCGTGTCGGCCTCGGGCGTGGCGAGCCGGCCGGCTCCGAGCCGGCCGGTTTAGGCGGTTACTTACCCTCTTGATTGGTCTTGGCGCTGGCGTCCTTGTTCATCGCCTTCACCGTTGGAGGTTGGTTGGTCGATCCGGTCTTCTGGGTGGTCGTCGCGGGCGGCGCGTCGCTCGGCAGCGACGTCTGCGATTGGGGCGCCCTGGCGGGTCGGCTCGCGCTCGCGCCCACTGGCGTATCGGACGTGGCCTGAGCCTGAACCCGCCCGGCGCACAGCACCGGAACGGTCAAGGCCAGGATCACCGCCAGAACTCGCTCGGCCATCGGGATCACTCCGCTGCTGCTCATGTCTCGAGTTGCTTTCCGAGAGGCATGTTTCGGATGCGCTTTCCGGTCGCGGCGAAGATCGCATTCATCAGCGCCGGAGCGAACGGCGGAACCCCCGGCTCGCCCACCCCGCTCGGCGGCACGTCGGGATCGGCCGGCACGATGTGGACATTCGTCACCGCCGGTGATTCGTCGATCCGCGCCACCGGAAAGTCGTCGAAGTTCGACTGCTGCACCCTGCCATCCTTGAACGTGATCTCGCCGTGCTTGGCGAGGCTCAAGCCCATGATCGCCGCACCCTCCATTTGCGATTGGATCCGTTCGGGGTTGACGAACGTGCCGCAATCGACCGCCGTGTCGACGCGCGGGATGGTGAGTTCGCCCTTATCGCTCACCGCCACCTCGACGATGGTCGCGATATAGCTAACGAAACTGCGGTGTGCCGCGATGCCGAGCCCGTGACCCTTCGGCAGGGAGCGGCCCCAACCGCCCTTGTCCGCTACGACCTCCACCACGCGGCGCAGCCGGCCCGCGTCGTTGGGATAGCTGTCGAGCGGCTCGCCGTAATTCCACAATTTTTGGACCGACGCGTTCATCTTCACGATGCGGGGCGGGCCGATCAGCTCAAGCAGCATGTCCTTCGGATCGCGCCCCGTCGCGTGGGCGATTTCCGCGACCATCGACTGCACGGCGAAGGCGTGCGGGATGTTGGACACCGAGCGGAGCCAGCCGATTCGCGTGTGCGCGGCCGCCTCCGGGTTCTCGCAGCGGATGTTGGGGATGTCGAACGGGAGGTCGACGAACCCCATGCCGAGCTCGAACGGAGCCTGGTGCGCGGCACCCGCCGCGAACGTGGAGAAGATGGTTGGGGCCACGCTTCGGTGCCGCCATGCGACGACCTTGCCGCTCTTGTCGACCCCCGCCTCGATGCGCTCCGCCGACACGGTGTGCAGGAAATCGTGGCGGACGTCGTCCTCGCGCGTCCATTGCAGACGCACGGGGGCGTCGATGGAGCGCGAGATCAGCGCCGCTTCCAGCACGAAGTCGCATTTCGACTTGCGGCCGAAGCCGCCGCCCAGCAGCGTCACGTTGACCGTGACATCCCCTTCCGGGATGCCGAGCGTCTTGGCCAGATCCTCGCGCGTGCCGCCCGGGCTTTGCACCGGCGCCCAGACCTCGGCGCGGCCGTTGGCGACGTTCGCCAGCGCGACCGGCGGCTCCATGCTCACATGCGCGAGATGCGGGAGGTAATACTCGCCGACGACGATCTTGTCAGCGCTCTTCAGCGCGCCTTCCGCGTCGCCGTCGTCGCGCACCACAGTTCCGGGCTTGCGCGCCGCCGCTTCGAGCTCCTGCCTGTACGACGCGGAGTCGTAATGCGCGTTGGCGCCGTCGTCCCAGACAACCTTCAGCGCGTCCCGCCCCTTGATCGCCGCCCCGGTGTTGCGCGCGATCACTGCCACGCCGCCGAGCGGCTGGAACTTGGACGGCCACGGCCAGCCCTGGACCTCGATCACCTTCTCCACGCCCGGCACCGCGAGAGCGTCCTTCGGGTCGAACGACACGAGCTTGCCGCCGACCACGGGAGGACGGGCGATCACGGCGTACTTCATCCCGGGCAGCTTGTGGTCCGCACCATAAACGGCGGTGCCGGTGGTGATGGCGCGCAGATCGACGATGCCGACCTTGCCCTTGCCCATGTAGCGGAAGTCTTTCGGGTCCTTCAGCTTCAGGTCGGCGAGGTTCGGAACCGGCTGGGCGGCGGCGTCAGAGGCGAGATCGCCGAAGCCGACGCGACGACCGCCCGATTGGTCAACTACTTCGTGGTTGACCGCCTTGCACTGCGACGCCGGGATGCCCCAGCGCTTGGCGGCGGCCGCCTCCAGCATGGCGCGCGCGGACGCTCCCATCTGCCGCATCGGGATCAGGTAGTGGCGCGTGCTGCGCGAGCCGTCGGTGTCCTGGTTGCCGTACTTGGCCTCGTCGCCGGGCGCTTGCTGCACGCGCACCCGCGACCAATCGGCTTCCATCTCATCGGCGACGATCATCGGCAGGCTGGTGCGCACACCCGTGCCCATCTCCGAGCGGTGAGCGATGATGGTCACGGTGCCGTCCGGCGCGACCGCGACGAAGATCTTGGGATCAACAACCACGCCATGCGGCATCGCGCCGGCGCCCGTGTTGTACGCCGCCATCGCCGGCTTCGGCAGCAGGGGGGCGGCAAGCACCAAGCCGCCGGTTATGCCGAGGCCTTGCAGGACCTTGCGGCGCGAGACGTTCTCGACGGGAAAGGAGCGCTTCATGACATGCATGGTCAGGCCCCCGTCGCCGCGAGACGCACCGCGATCTCGATTCGCTGGTAACAGCCGCACCGACAGATGTTGCCGGACATCGACTCGCGGATCTCGTCATTGCTGGGATGCGGGTTGTCCTTGAGCAGCGCCGCAGCCTGCATGATCTGCCCCGCCTGGCAGAACCCGCACTGCGGCACGTTGACCTCGCGCCACGCCTTCTGCACCGGATGGTCGCCGTGCGGGTCAAGCCCCTCGATCGTCGTCACCTCGCGGTTCCCGACGTCGGACACCGCCGTTATGCACGACCGCGTCGCTTGGCCGTCGATGTGAACCGTGCAGGCGCCGCACAACGCCTGGCCGCAACCGAACTTCGTTCCGGTCAGCCCGGCTTCGTCGCGCAGGAACCAAAGCAGCGGCAGCGACGGATCGCCGTCCCACCTTTGCTCCTGGCCGTTGACCTTAAGTTTGATCATGGGAGTTCCTCGCTAGATTTCATGTGCCGATGTCGCGAGCCGGTCACGGCGGCGTCGATATGAAAGGCTCACTGGAGATGGCATGCCGATGCCGGCCGTTCGACGGGAACGGCCGGATCAACCTGTCACTTTCTTACCGCGAACACCCAAACGACGCCACCTTGCGGGACGTTGTCTTCGACGCCGACATTGTCCTTGGCGAGCGCGTCCTGGATGCGCTGCGCATCGACACCCCAGCCCGACTGCACGGCGATGTACTCCGTCCCGTCCACCTCGTAGGCGATGGGCATGCCCACGATGCCCGAGTTGGTCTTCTGCTCCCAGAGCAGATCCCCGGTCTTGGCGTCGAAGGCGTGGAACTCCCGGTCGTTGGTCCCGCCGACGAACACGAGACCGCCAGCCGTCGCGGTCACGGAGGCGAACAGCTGCGATCCAGGGAAATTGTGCGACCAGGCCTTCTTTCCCGTTGCCGGATCCCACGCCTGCAACTCGCCGAAATGGTCGGCGCCGGAGCGCACAGTCAAGCCGATGTCCTCCGCCTTGGTGCCGAGCCAAGGCTCGCCAGGCTTCAGTGGAAGCTTTTCGCCGGTGAAGCCTCCACAGAAATTCTCATTGGCGGGCACGTAGACGAGGCCGGTCTGCTGGCTGTAGGCGGCGGACGGCCAGTCCTTGCCGCCCCACAAGGACGGGCAGAACTCGATGCGCTTGCCGAGCGTGGGCTTATGCGCCGGGTCAACGATCGGCGTGCCGCTGCCGGGCTCGACCCCCTTCCAAACGTTTGTATTCACAAACGGCCAGCTGGCGACGTAGCTGATCGCGTCGGGCTTGCGCTGCAGCACCCAGAACATCGCGTCGCGGCCGGGGTGGACGAGGCTTTTGATGACGTGGCCGTCGCGGTTCATGTCGATCAGCATCGGCGCGTCAACCTCGTCCCAGTCCCAGGAATCATTCGGGTGATACTGGTGATAGGCCTTGATCTTGCCGCTGTCAGGATCGAGCCCGATGACCGACGACGTGTACAGGTTGTCGCCGGGATGAAGGTCACCAGGCCACGGTGCCGCATTGCCGACACCCCAGTAGATCGTCTTGAGGTCGGGGTCGTAGGTGCCGGTCATCCAGGCCGACCCGCCGCCGGTTTTCCAGGCGTCGCCCTGCCAGGTGTCGTGACCGGGCTCTCCTTCGCCGGGGATCGTGTAGGTGCGCCACAACTCCTTGCCGTCGTTCGCGTCGAGCGCGACCACGTAGCCGCGCACGCCGAGCTCTCCGCCCGAGCCGCCGACGATCACCTTGCCGTCCACCACCAACGGCATCAAGGTCATGTACTGGCCCCTCTTGTACTCCTGGATTTTCTTATCCCACGCGACCTTCCCGGTCTTGGCGTCGAGGGCGACGACATGATCGTCGGTGGTCGCGAGGAACAGCTTGTCCTGCCAAAGGCCCACGCCGCGGCTCGTCGGGTGCATCTGATACAGATCGTCCGGCAGCTCGCGCTTGTAGCGCCAAATCTCCTCGCCGGTTTTGGCGTTGAGCGCAATGACCTGACCCGCCGGCGTCGCGACGAACATGTAGCCGTTATTGATGATGGGCGGCGCCTCGTGGCCTTCGCTCACATTGGTCGAGAAGGTCCAAACCGGGACGAGGTTCTTGACGTTAGTGGTGTTGATCTGGTCGAGCGTGCTGTAGCCCTGCCCGTCATACGTACGGCGATACAGCATCCAGTTGCCGGGTTCGGGGTTCTTGAGCCGATCGGCGGTGACCGGGCTGTAGTTGTCGATCTCGCCGGCCCCGGCCGCGATCGGTGCGAGGCACGTCGAGGCGATCAACGCCGACATCAGCCACTGTTTCACGCTCATGAACTTCCCCCACTTGGTTTTGTTCTTTCGCCTGCATCGATTCGCGATGCGGCGCCACCATCAAGCCGATTGTTGCGCGCCTACCTTCCCGATGAAACCCTGCGCCACCGTAATGGTCTGGCCCGCCTTGGCAAGCGGCAGCGCCGCCAAGTGCCGGGGCGCCGGGCCGAACACCACTTCGGCGCCCTGCCGCGGGTCGTACTCGGAATTATGGCAAAGGCACTTGAGCACGTTCTGGTCGTTCTCCTTGACCCATGCCGTCACCGGGCAACCGGCGTGCGCGCAGATTGCCGAATAGGCAACGATGCCGCCGGCGGCGCGCGCCTTCGTGTTCTCGTCGAGTTCCGATTCCTGCAGCCGCAACAGAAGCACCTGGTTCAAGCGCGACCCGTCCCGCACGACCTTGGTCCGTGGGTCCATTGGCCACGCCATTACCTGGGGGCCGCCGAGCGGGAGATCTTCGGGCTTGATGACCTGGCCCACATGCTCGTCTTCGGCAAACACGAGAATGTCGCCCTTTTGGGGCCGCTCGTCGCTGCCGGGCTTTTCCTCGTCATCCGCCCGCGCCGACCCGGCGGTGGACAGGGCAACGCCGGCCGCCAGCGCCGTCAGCAGAACTTGTCGCCGTGGAGCCGCCGGACCCAACTCATGGTCGCCCGTGTTGCCCGATTCCATTGAGTTGTCGCCGCCCATCGCCTCGTTCGCCATCCGCGCTACCGCGCCGTGTGCCGACATCGTTGGTAATCCGTGATGCACTCGATCATTTGCATGAAACTAGGAACCAGTTTTGCGCAATTGCCGAAACGTGTCCATCCACAACCAAGGTGAGACTCTTGCACCGGGGCGCCGCGCGGCGCGTCGCTCAGTCTCCGGCCAACGCGGTCGGACCGATCGTCGGCGGAACCGCTGGCGTCCGCGGCGGCACGTAGGTCAGCCCGGCGGCGTTCGCGATCGCTTCAACCGCGTTGCGGGATTGCAAGCTCGCGATGGCGGTGTCCGCCGCCGCGATCAGAGCCCGGTCGGAGGCGAGCCCGACATAGCCCATGTTGAAGCCAACGGAATGGACGTAGCCGGTGGCGGCCAACCCGATCGTGCCGTGCTTGAGACGCCACGCGTCGAGCTCGCGCAGCGCCACGAACGCGGCGTCGAGCTCGCCGCGGTCGAGCCGGTCGAACAGCGCGCGCGCGTCCGGCACGTGGACGACGTGTTCCCGCAGTTGCCCGTCGCCGTAGTTCATGGCGATTGCGTCCGCGAGCGTCGCGATCTCGACGCCGACAGTCAGGCCCGCGAGATCGGCTAGCTTGTGGACCGGGCGGTCGCCCTTTTGAGCCGACAGCACCACTGTGATCGCGTCCAGCCTATAGGGCCGGGTGGGGGCGAGCTCCCCTAATTTTACCCAGCGCGCGCGATCGTCCGGCGCGGCGCCGTCGAAGGGCGGCAGCTTGCCAACTGGCGCGGCCGAGGGGCCGACCGTGTCCTGCGCCAGCGGATATTCAGCCACAAGCTGGCACCGGCCATCCGACAGTAGCGCGTTCGCCTCCTTGATGAGGCTCGCATCCGGGTCGTCGCGGCTGACGAACCATTGCACGCGCAACTCGCGCCCGAGGCGCTCCGCAATTGCTCGCGAGAGCGCGACCGCGAAGCCCTCCTTTTCGCTGTTGCGAACGGAAAGCGGCGGGTCGCTAGCTTGGAGGCAGACGCGAAGGGTTTTCTCCGCGGAGTTCGGTGCATCGGGCGGAGCGGCCGCTGCAAACGAAGATCCAAACGCGAGAACGCAGGCCAGAGCCGCCTCGCGCACCGTCATTGCGGCGCAACGCCTCCGGTGCGAACATAGGCCCATATCGCCTCGATCTCCTCGGGGTGCAGGACATCTTTCCAAGGTGGCATGCTTCTCTTGCCGTTTTGGACCGAATTGAAGAAGCGCGCCCGATCCGCATGCGGGAACTTGCGAAGGTCGAAAGACTGGTTCCCCGGATTGACCATGTGCTTCCCGTGGCACGCGGCACAGATGCTATTGAAGAGTTGGTCGCCCGCTTCGAATTGCTGCGGTGAAGGCGGCGGCTCCGGCGTGTCGGTCTGGGCCGAAGCTGGCGAAGCGCTAAGCAGCGTTCCCGTGAGAAGCAAGGAGGCAAGCCTCATTCGTTCTCCGATGAGCAGCGAAGAGGCACCCGGATTCGGGTGCCTCTCATTCGGTCGTTACTGGGGGGTGAGCGCGAACACCCAAAGCGAGCCGCCGGGCGGAACCGCGGCGAGACGCTCGTCGGCGGAGAAGATGGCGTAAACGCCGCCGATGCCGCTCGATACCGCGACGTATTGGACGCCGTCCTGCTCCCAGGTGACGGGCTGGCCCTCGATGCCGGAGCCGGTCTTGAACTGCCAGAGCTTCTTTCCGGTGTCGGTGTCGAACGCCTCGAGCTCGCCGGTCAGCTTGCCGGTGAACACCACGTTGCCGGCTGTCGACAGCACGCCGGAGAACCGCGGGATATCGCTCGCCACTTCCCACTTGGACTTGCCCGTCATCGGGTCGAGCGCCTTGAGATAACCCCGAGGCCCGTCTGGCCAAACCCAATCGATGTCCGCACCCCAATAGGTCAGTCCAGCCCGGTACTGCGGCGTCGTCGGCTTGTAGTGCATGCCCATGTTGATCGTGTTTGCGTAGACGAGGCCGTTGTTCGGATCGAAGGATATCGGCATCCAGTTCTTGGCCCCGAGCGCGCTTGGCCAAACTTCCTGAGCCTGGCCTTGCTTCACTTTATCGGTCACCTCCGTCGGGATCGGGCGGCCGGTTTGCATATCGACGCCCTTGGCCCAGGTGATCTTCTGGATGAAGGGGTTGGCCGCGAGCAGCTTGCCGTTCTCCCGGTCGAGCACGTAGAAGAAGCCGTTTCGATTCGCGTTCATCACGACCTTGGCCGGCTTGCCGTCGATGTTCAAGGTCGCGAGCACCATCTCAGCCACGCTGTCATAGTCGTAGGGATCGTTGGGCGTGAACTGGTAATGCCACTTCATCTGACCCGTCTTCGGGTCGAGCGCCACGACGGAGCACGTGTAAAGGTTGTCGCCAGGATGCGTCATCGGGTTCCATGATCCTGCGTTCCCGGTGCCCCAGTAGACTGTATGAAGATCGGGGTCGAAGGAGCCGGTGATCCATGTCGACGCGCCGCCGTGCTGCCACGTATCGCCCGGCCAGCTCTTGGCTTCCGGGTCGCCCGGTCCGGCGACGGTGTAGGTCCGCCACAGATGCTTGCCGGTGTCGGGATCCCAGCCGTCGATGAAGCCGCGAATGCCGTATTCGGCGCCGGAGATGCCGGTAATGACAACGCCGTCCGCGACCAGCGGCGCGACCGTCATCGAGTAGCCGGTCTTGTAGTCGATCGCGTTCTGCTTCCAGAGCTCCTTGCCGGTCTTGGCGTCGAGCGCCATCACGTTCGCGTCGAGCGTCGTGCGGAATAGCTTGCCGTCATACAACGCGGCGCCCCGGTTGATGATGCCGCAGCACACGATGCGCGGCGTTTCCGGCGGGTAGTCGATCTTGCTTTTCCACAGCTGCTGCCCGGTCTTGGAGTCGAGCGCCATGGTCGCGGCGTTGGTCGTGACGTAGAGCACGCCCTTGTAGATAAGCGGCTGCGATTCTTCGCTCTTGTTGTCGTCGTAGCTGTAGTTCCAAACCGGGACCAGGCGCTTGACCGTGTCGCGATTGATCTGCGTCAGCGGGCTGAACCGCTGGAGGTCATAGCTCATTCCGTAGTTCAGGACTTCGGACGTGTCCGCCGTCCCCTTGGCCAGGTCGGCCGAGGTTTGAGCCTGCGTAGCAAGGGGCGCCAGCACCGCGAGCGACGCCGCGAGCAGAAGCTTTCGCACGTTTCTTCCCTTCCCTGTGTGCCAAGAGCGGCACGTCTGGCGTTGTTCTTCGGCGGCCGTCTGCGGACCACTTGAAAGTAGCGTATCGCCCGCACGCAGCGTTTGCGATAGGGCGAAGTGCGCGTTCCCGACAAAATTCTGGCGCGGCGGAGATCTCCGGACGGCTGACGCAGTTCAGGCGGGAACGGCGCCAATCCGGCGATAAATGAAGGGAGGCGGAGCCTTCTCGCTCGCCTGCACCGCGATATCGAGCACAGCGTGGTGCGGGGACAGGCCGCACGCGGGATCGGTCGCCGCCGCGTCGCCGGTCAGCGCGAAAGCCTGGCAGCGGCAGCCGCCCCAATCGATCTCGCGTCGATCGCAGCCGGCGCAGGGCGCGGGCATCCAATCGGTGCCCCGGAACCGGTTGAATGCATCCGAATCCCGCCAGATCTCGGCGAGCGAGCGGTCGCGCACGGAAGGGAAATCGAAGCCGGGAAGGCTTTCCGCCGCATGACAAGGCAGCACGCGGCCGGCCGGGGTCACGACGATGAAGCGTTGTCCCCAACCGCCCATGCAGGGTTTCGGCAGTCGCGCGTGGTAGTCCGGCACGACGTAGTCGATCACGACCGCTCCGGCCAAGCGCGCCCGCGCCGCCTCGACATCGGCCGTCCCGACCTCGAGCTGGGCGCGGGAAGGGAGCAGGGCGACTTGGTTGGCCAGTGCCCAGCCATAATACTGAACATGCGCGACCTCGACCCGCGCCGCGCCAAGCTCCACCGCCATGTCGAGCATGGCCGATAAATTGCCCAGGTTTTGGCGGTGAACGACCAGATTGACGGTGAGCGGCAGGCCGGCACGCCGCACCATCGCCGCGACCTCCCGCTTCTTTTGCTGCGCGCCCGCCATCCCGGCGACGCGGTCGCCGTTGGCGTCGTCGGCGTCCTGGAAGCTGATCTGCACGTGGTCGAGCCCGGCATCGGCGAGGGCCGTCAGGCGCGCATCGTTAAGCGTGACGCCGGACGTGATTAGGTTGGTGTAGAGACCCGCTCCGACCGCGTGACGGACTAGATCGGCTAGGTCGCGCCGCGCGGCCGGCTCGCCGCCGGAGAAGTGCACCTGCAGCGCGCCGATCGCCGCCGCCTCCGTCAGCACGCGACGCCATTCCGTCGTGTCGAGTTCGCCGCCCGCGCCGCCCAGCTGCGTCGGGTTGGAGCAGTACGGGCATTGTAGCGGGCAGCGATGGGTAAGTTCGGCAAGGATCGCGAGCGGCGCCGCGAGAGCGGTGCTGGCGTTGTTCGACATTTCCTCCGTGTCCCTTCCCCGGCGTAAGCCGCCGACATTGGATCGCTTCCGCCGTCCGGACGAGCAATAGGGCGCATAAGCGCCAGTCGGGCGCGACAAAGCCCGATCGGCTTATAGTCTCTATAGCTTTATGTGGACCCCATCTGGTAGGAGGGTGCAATCGAACTCGGCGGGCACCCGGCGAGCGACAACAAATAGGGAGCAAGACGATGTCCTGGCGCAAACCCACTATTAGCCGTATTGCTGTCGGCTGCGAGATCAACGCGTATGGCTGCGCCGTCGTCTGACGTCGGCTGATACCGTGCCGGGTGCCGCGGCCGAGACCGCGTTGCACCCGGAACAGCCGTTGCGGACTGTGTCGGCGCCCGCCGCTTGGGTGTCTGACGGTTCGGGTGCAGGGCTTCGGGGTCCGCCGGACGATGGCAGCGCCAAGCTTCACGCTTAATCAGCTGCGCATATTCCTGGCTGTCGCACACGCGAGATCGCTGACCCGCGCCGCCAAGCTGCTGGACCAGACGCAGCCCTCATTGTCTCAACACATCGCCAAGCTCGAGGAATCCGTCGGACAACTATTGTTTGAGCGGGGTCGCGGCCAGTTCGACCTGACGGACGCCGGCGCATTCCTGTGCCGCCGCGCCGAAGTCATCATGGCCGAGGTGGACGAGGCGGTGTCCGGGCTCGAGGCTCATGCGAAGGGGATGCGCGGCGTGCTGTCGATCGGGGCGCTCAGCTCGATCGCGCGCAATCTGCTGCCTGGCGCGCAGACGCGGATGGCCGAGGCCTTCCCGGACCTGGAACTCGACGTGCACGAGGTCGCCCCCGGCGAGGCGATCGAGATGCTGTACACGCGGCGCCTGACAGTCGCGCTCGTCGCGGCGGGATCGCTCGCTCCGAGCACGCTATCGTTCGCGCGAACCGACGTGTTCCGCGACTCATACGTGCTCGCGGTGCCTCGGTCGCTCAATCTACGCGGCGTTGTCGATCCGGCTTCGGAGCTTGGCCCCGGCGCGCGACGCGTGCTGAACAGCGCGGTGCAGTTCACCTTCGGAACGCAGCACCAGTTGCGCATCTCGGGCTGGTACGATCGCTTTCTCCCGGGTCATTGCGTAGTGGGGCGCGTGCGGTCGTACGAACTGGCGCTGGCGATGGTGCAGGGGGGACGCGGCATCGCGATCGTCCCGGCGCTCAGCGCCCGGATCGGAGCGGGTGTCGCGTACCAGGTGACACTCTACGACGTCGGCCTCGAGCAGCGGGACATTGTCGCCCTGACTCCGTCACAATACCGCGGCGTCGAACCGCACGCGAGCCTGTTGGCCGCGCTCCGCGCGGCGGGATCCTCGATCGATTTGCCGTCGGTGGAGCCGACGCCGCCGTTTCTGCGCGCCGAACGGGCTACGGCGGCGGCGGCGCAGTAGCGTCCTCCAGCACGCCGTCGTCGGCGAGATCCTGCAACAGCGAGAGAATGTCGGCGAGGATCTCCTCGCGCGGCGCGTTGAATCGGCTCGCGAGCGCATCCGCGATCGCAGCGACCGAACGGCTGGCGTCGACCAGCTTCAATACCTCGACGGCGATCTCGTCGGGCATCATCAGCCGTTCTGGTGCAAGAATGATCCACGCCTGCCGGGTTGCGTCGAAGCGGAAGCGGGTGCCGCGCGGCAAGCGCGGAACCGAGGCGGCCGCGACGACAAGCCGGGCGCGCGCGGTCAATGGTCGGACGGCACGAACGCGCCGGGCGAGACGTGCTTCGGTGAGACGTAGGCGTAGCAAAGCGCATCCATCTGCGCCCACAGCACGTCGCACTTGAACCGGAGCGCGGCGAGCACGCCGTCCTGCTCCGCTCGGGTCCGCGCGTGGGTTTTGCAGTACTCGAGCGCGAACTGCACGTCTTGCGGCGCCTGGGTCAGCCGCGGCTGGAAATACGCCAAGGTCTCGCGGCTCACGAAATCGTAGTTGGCGAGCATTCCCTCGACCCGTTCGGCGATGATGACCGGCGAAAACATCTCGGTCAGCGACGACGCGATCGCGTCCAGCAGCGATTGGTCGCGCACGAACGCGACATAAGCGTCGACCGCGAACCGCGTGGCCGGAAGCAGGCCTCGCGTCGAACGGACATAATCGCGGTCGAGCCCCAAGCCGTCGGTCATCCGGAGCCAGCGCTCGATGCCGCCGGGTTGCTGGCCGTCCCCGTCGTGGTCGACCAGGCGCGACCGCCAGGCGCGGCGCAGCTCGGGCGTGGGCAGGCGCGCGATGAGCGTCGCGTCCTTGGCGGGAATGCGGCACTGATAATAATAGCGGTTCAGTGCCCAGGCCTGGATCTGCCCGCGGGTCAGCTGCCCGCCATACATGCGTCGGTGGAACGGGTGATTGCTGTGGTAACGCTCCGCTCCGATCGCCCGCAGCTCCCGCTCCAGTTCCTCAGGGCCGAGCAGGGTCGTCGCCCGGTCGTCGGTCATAGGGTGACCTCCATTCCGTCATAGGCTACGTCCCAGCCGGCGTTCGCCGCGATCGCGCGCTCGGCCGAATCGTCGAGTAGGACGGGGTTGCTGTTATTGATGTGGATGAGCATTTTCCGCTCGACGCTGAGACCGCGGAAGGCCGCGATGGTGCCGTCCGGATCGGCGACGCTCATGTGCCCCATCCGCTTGCCGGTCTTGGCGCCGGACCCTTCCCGGATCATCTCGTCATCCGTCCAGAGCGTGCCATCGAAGAACACCAAGGCCGCGCCGCGCAGCCGTTCGGCAAGCTCCGGGGTCATGCGGGCGCACCCCGGGATGAAGAAGCAGCGCGCGCCGGACGCGTCCTGTAGCACGATTCCGACGGTGTCCTCCGCTTCGCCCGCGAGCCGCGCGCTGTCCCGCTCGAGGTACAGGGCCACCTTGCCGGGAACCGCGAAAAGCTCGGCCGTGAGCCCGCCAGGCAACGCGAATGGCAGCTCGAGCGCGACCACCCGGCGTTCGACGTAGTCCGGCGATAGCGCGCCGAAGATCGGATTGGCCCCGATCACTCCGAGCACGCGGCCGGTCGCGAACAACGTGAAAGGCTGGCTTTCCCTCAGAACGAGCAGGCCGGCGACCGCGTCCACCTCGCTTCCGGTCAGCACCACGCCGGCGACCGGCGAATGACGGAGCTTATCGCGCGGATGCAGAACCGGGCAGGCCTCGATCTGTTGGCGGAGGTCGGGGCTGGCGTTGACCAGCGTCCAGTGCTCCCCGTCGCCGGACACGGCGATGCCGCATTGCGTGCGGGGCCGCGCCGCTGGATCGCCGGCGCGCGCGCGGCGGCAGGCGGCGTTGTTCGCGTTCCATTGCGGGAACCCGCCACCCGCCGCGGCGCCGAGCACGACAATACGCAGCGGCGCATCCTCCCTCGCTCGCGTGCACGAAACGCATCGTGTCACCGATCGGGAACGCCGGAAAGGTGGTCAGAACGTTACACGTAGTCCGCCGAAGCCGCCCACGGGAGCCGCGATGCTGTAGCTTCGCGTGTTCGTCGCCCCGGGCGCTTGCACGATCGGAATGGCCGAAGTGGGAGAGAACGTGCCGTAGGTGTAGTAGCGGGCGTTCGCGACGTTGCGGACCAAGCCGAACAGCTCGACCCCCGGCGCGATCCGGTAGCTCGTGTTGAAGTTGAGGACGAAGTAGCCGGGCGTCGTTGGCGTCAGGTTCGCCTCGTCGCCGAACAGCACCTGCCCGCTTGCGGCGAGCGCGGTGGCGCCCACGGTCCACGCCTTCGTCACTCGCCAGTTCGCGCCGATCTTGAGCAAGTGGCGCGGGATGCCGGGCAAGCGGTCGCCCGGGCGGATCGTGATGTTGCCGTTCGCGTCCGCTCCGGGATTGTAAGGGCTGGCCGCGGTGAAGCCGGAGCCGAACGTCGCGTCGATCAACGAATAGTTCGCGTAGGCGGACCAGCGCCCGGCGGTCAGCGACAGCCCGGCGTCCACGCCTTGCCGGCGCGTTTGTCCGACGTTCTCAAAGAACGCGCGGCCGACCACGCTGCTGTTCACGAACAGGATGTCGTCGTCGAGGTTGGTGTGAAAATAGCCGGCGTTCCAGCTGAGCGCCGTGCCGTCGAACGGGTGGAACCGGCCGCGCAGCCCGGCTTCAACCGTGTGGCCGACAACCTGCTTGAGGTTCGGGTCGCCCACGAAGAAGTTGGCGAGCGAGCAGGGCGACGCCGCGTCCGCGCAGGACAGTTCGGCGGGCGTCGGTGCCCGGCTGGATTCCGCGTAGCTCGCGTAGGGGGTGAGCCAATCGGCCACGCGCCAGGCAATGCCGACGCTCGGGTTGAAGCGGCTGTAGACGTGCACGCCGTTCAAGGCGGTCCCGTTCTGGTCGGCGAGATTGGTCTGGATGTTGTTGAACCGTCCTCCGACCGTCAGCGACAGGCGCTGCGTCAGGTCGAGCGTGTCGGTGCCGAACAGACCGAACGTGTTGTTCGTGATGCCTAGCCGCACCGGCGCGATCGATCCATCAGGCTGGTCGATGGTGATGCCCGGCCCGATAAAAGCGCGCGAGGCAAGCGCAAGGCCGCCAATATCGGATGCGGCGCTGAATATGGTGTTCGCGCCGTCATAGCTGCCGCCCATCGTGATCTGGTTGGGCAAGCCGAACACCGCTCTCCGGTCCGTCATCTGGAGAGAGGCACCGTAGCCGTTGGTGTCGGTCGACTGCCGGTCCAGCTGCGAATAAGGGCCGCCCGCGAGGAAATCCGGGACCGGGCTGCCACCTCGGTCGATGACCGGGTTACCGTTTTGATCGCACAGGCCGCCGCCGCCACTGGAGCATGATGTGATCCCGGTGACGTTGCCGTTGGCGACCCTCTGCTGGAAGCTGTCGTAGTAGGCGACGGTCGCGAGTGAAGTGGTGGGGCCGAGCTCGAAGCTGCCATTGAGATCGAGCAGCCCATAGGTGTTGGCGACTTGGTTCGGCAAGGTGAACGCTTGGCGCGGGTCGGCCGCGATGAGCTCGACCGGCGACGTCCCCGGCCCGTTCAGCGTGTTGTCCGCCCCGGCAATGCTGAGATGCAACTCGCCCCGCTCGCCGCGCCAGCCGACGTCGCCGAAGATGTTGTAAACGTCCGACGATTGCTGGTCGCGCCACCCGCTCTCATGCGCTGCGGTCCCGGCGACGTAGGCCGCGGTTCCGTCGCGCTCGGCGCCGTACTGGAACTGGCCCTCGACGCGACCAAACGAGCCGCCGTCGCCGATCAGCTCGCCGCCGTGGAACGTGAACCCGTTCTTCGTTTGAATGGACAGCGCTCCACCAAGCGCGTTCAGCCCATAGACGGGGTTGGCGCCGACCAGGTTGACCTCATCGATGGCGTTGTCCGGCAGCAGGTCCCAGTTGACCGTGTCGCCGAACGGCTGGTTGAAGCGAACGCCATCGAGGTAAACGGCGAGGCCTTGCGCGTTGCCCTGCAGTGGCGACGCCTGAAAGCCGTGGTAATACAGGTTGGGCTGGAACGGGTTGCCGGCCGCGTCGTCCAGCGTGACGCCAGGCGTGGTGTCTCGGAGCGCCCGCAGCAGAGAAGGGTTGCCCTCCCGCTCGAGATCCTGACTTGTCAGCACGCTGGTTTCGCCTGGAACCTTGTCCCGATCGATCCCCGATCCGAGCAGCGGCGTGGTGCCGACGACCTCGACCGGGGGCAGCGTAGTGGCAGGGGGCGGCGACGGAGGGTCGACAGGCGGTTCCGCTGCGGCCGCGAGCGTCTGGCTGGCTACGGCGACGGCAGCCGCGTGCAGCAGCGCGGAGCGGCCAAACGACTTGCGAAGGGTCGGCACCTCAGGCGGTCAGAACCGGCACGCCGTTTCCGGAGCATCGACGCCGAGCGTGTCCAGCACGTTCGTTTGATGGAGAAACTGCGGCAGCGGCGCGCGCTCGATCACGGCGTCCGCGGTGCTGAGCAGCACGGGCGCCCGCAGTTGATGATCCCACGGCCGAAAGCTTCCGGGATTGCCTTTCACCGTGTCAAGGTTGAGCTTGTCGCTCAGCAGCACCGCCTTCACCGCTTCGAAACTGGTCGAGCGCGCCTGCACAGTGGCCTGCGTGACGGCCTTTACCGCCTCCCACGCCGCCCAGTCGGCGCCCCCCATCCGACGTGGCGGCACCGTCCTCTCGTAGCGGTGCTGCAATTGCACGGCGGCATCGCGGTCCCAGCTCCAGGACCATGCCGTCGGCATCAGGCCGGCGCTGCCGACGACCGGGCGGGGAAGGTTTGTCTGGTAGGGGATGAAGCGGCCGAACTCGCCGCTGCTGTCGGCCACGTATACGACGTCGTAGCGTGGCCCCTCGGTCATCAGCGCCACGTTGCTTTGCTCGCGGTGGCGCGGATCGTTGGACAGCAGGAATGGCCTGGTCTCGACGATTTTGGCGCCGAACTTCTTCGCCGAGCGCTGCAAAGCTGCGACGGAGTGGGCATCGTCCGGCGACGGCCCCTGCAGAACGAGTATTTGCGGCCACCCCTTGGCGACGAGAAATTGGATGAGGGCGTCCGACAGCATCGATCGGCTCGGATAAGTGTGGAGCAGCACGGGCGAGCAATCGGCGCCGCGGAGCGCGTCGTCGGGAGCGGAAACGTTGAATATCAACACGGGCTTGCCGGCGAACCGGCGGCCCAGGTCGGCCAATGTCGCCGCCGGCAGGTCGGCTACGATGAAGTGGACATCTTCCGTGTCGCTCCAGCGCGCGATCCGCTGGGCGATCTCGTCGGGGGACGCTCCGGCGAATCGGTTCAACGCGAACGCGACGCCGATCACGCGCCCGACCGCGCGCGCGTCGTCGAGCGCCACCTGGCTGCCGCCGAAAGGCCGTCCGACATCGGTAAACAGGATGCCCGAACGCGCGCCCTTGTCGGCGTAGCGTTCGTCATCGGCCAGCTCGACATAGCCGAGCGTCATCGGCTTGAGCGCGGGGGTCTCGGCCGGCGCGGCGGCCCGCGGCCCGATCGCGCACAGGAGGGCTGCCGCCCACGCCAGAAATCCGCACCGAACGCGCTGAAACCATCCCGCCCGTGCCATTCGGTGACGCCTACCCTCCCATTTTGCCCTGACGCGTTCCGTCCGCCAGTGTGATCCAGGAAAAACGGCGCAGCAACGGCCGAGGCTTTCATCGATCGCGACGGCAACCCGGTAGACGCCCCGTTCGTTACCGCTCGCGTAAACAAATGTCGCGGGACGGCGGCTCGCTTGTCGTTCCGACGGCAAAACGGGGGGATAGGAAGCATGGGCCCATTGAAAACAACTTTGGCCATCGTCGGGCTGGTGGTTGTGGCGGGCGTCGGCGCGCCGGCGCATTCGCAGACCGACCCGTCCAAGACCGGCACCGGGCCGCGCGGAACGGCGGTTGGGCCGTCGACGGAACCCTCGCCCAACTCCAACGGCACCGGCAACGCGAGCTCCGGGGCGAACTCGGGCAAGGCGAGCGTGTCCAACAAGTCGAATCGACCCGCTCAAGGCGACAGCCGCTGAGGTATCCAGCCTGCGCCCAACCGGCCGGCCCAGCGACGGCGGGGGCGACGGTTTGAGCACGACCGACGGTCCAAACGTGTATCTCGCGGGCCCAGACGTGTTTTTGCCGCACGCCCGCGAGCAAGCCGCCCGAAAGGCGGTCATTTGCGCCTTGCATGGTCTGGTCGGTCGATCGCCCTTGAACGAGGACGTGCCTGATCTCGTGGCGCTTCCCGACGAAGACGCTTGGCGGACGATCTTCCGCAAGGATGTCGCCATGATGGAGGGGTGTGCCGCGATCGTAGCCAACCTGACCCCGTTCCGTGGTCCATCCGCGGACCCCGGCACGCTCGTCGAGCTCGGGTGGTTTCTGGGTCGTGGGAGGCTCGTGTTCGGCTATTCGAACTCCGCGTTATCCTTTGACGAGCGCAGCCGCCATTATGTGAGGGCCTTCCCCGACCCGCATCCCGGTCTCTCCGTGGAGGATTTCGGCTTGCCGGACAATCTTATGATCCCGGGGGCCGTGGTCGCGGGCGGTGGCCAGTCGATGGCGGTTCCGCTGGATGGTCGTGATCGCCCGTTCGACGCGCTCGACGTGTTCGCGCGCTGCGTAGCGCTCGCGGCGCGACAGCTGCGGGCTGGGAGAGCCTGAGCGCCAATCAGCCCCTTGAACGGGCGGCTCGGGCGCGGTCGCGGCCGGGCCCACGTTGGTTCAGTTGGGACAATCGTTTCAAGCACGCCGGGCAGGTGACGTGATGGCCGGGCGGTTCAGCCCATTCGGAGCGCGCCCCAGGTTCGGCGGTGCAAAGGGCGATGCGGCAGTTCGGCGTGACGGCGTGGTAAACGGAACTCCTGGCGCGCGGGCCAGCCTTGCGCAAGGCCACGAATACACGGCCCGACACGGAAAGGACGTTGGAGGGCATGGGCGCTCTCGATGGCTGCGTTCCGAAGTCGCGCGGCCGGGTGGTCGGCAGCCGCGCGGAGTGTCTGAGGAGTAGAACGCGCCGAGACTGCCATGCTTGAAGCCACGCCGCCAAGCCCGGCCGAACGAGCGATCGCCCGCATGGTCTCATCCCCGGGTCAGATTTGCCGGCGGGCGGCTTCCTTGCGTCTCCATGTGCGGCGCCAATCGGAAGGGGGCGGGGAAGCATTGTGATGATCCGCGAGCACGGATAACCATGCCGCAACGCTGGACGGTATGCTGGTCCTGCCCTGTTCCCAGTGCCAAACGGTCACCCTCGAGCAGTCCAGCTGCCGGGCGACCTCGGCGATCGACCAGCCAATCGTATCGAGGCAACGTCGGAACCACGGTCCGTCGACGCTTGCTTTATCCTGCCGGACGACGCCTAGAAATTCTGTGCTGCTGGAAAGTGTTTTCATGTTCACGACAATAAAATGGTTTGAGGGAAGGTCAGTGTTTGACGAGTTCGAGGTTAATCCGTGCTCTGCTCTACTCCCGGCTTCGAGAAATGTTCTAAGATGGGGCGGCCGTCGATGTTTCCGGGACGGGGCCGGCTTCCCGCAGGTTGGAGACGCGTCGCCTCCAATCGTCTCCATGCGCTCGCACCTTTCGCGCGATGCGCGTCAAAGCGGGCTTCGCGCGGCCGGCGCCTGTCTCCGCAACGAGCGCCACCCAGCCGAGCGGCGTGCGGGCACCCGTGAACGATGCGAGCTCGGACCTCATGTCAGCGAAGCGGTCCTTGTACGTCTCGTCCCCGCAAAGGAAATCGACCATGGCGAAGCCATTGTCGATCGCCCAGCGGATGTATTCGACCATCAGGATCGTGCCTGGCGAGGCGCGGTCAAACGTCGGATCATAGGCGGCGACGAACGCGAGCAGCCGGTCACGGTCCACGATATTGAGGGAGGCCGCGACGATCTGCCCGTCGCACTCCAGCACGAACAGCCGCAGCGATCCGGCTCGCGCCAACATTTGGACGAGCGCGCGCAGCAACGCGGCGTCGTTTTGTAGCACGGGCGGGGACACGCGGCGCTCGTCCGCCCAGCTCTGCTTGAGCGCGCAGATGCGATCCAGCGCGGCGGCGATGTCCTCGTCGTGCTCCAGAAGCCGGAAACCGACCGGCCCCGATGTTTCCAAGATGCGCCAGCCGCGCGCGTGATTGTTCCGCCCCTTCTTGCCGAGGGTCTGGAACCAGGCCTTGCTGCTCGTCCATTCCCGCAAGTTGACGCCGGTCGCGAGGGCGGCTCGATGACTGGGGCGGAGCCTCACCGACTTCGACGCCGTGACGCCCGCCAGCAATTGAGCGTTCGCGTCGTGCCGCATCCGAGCGATGTAGGCGAGGTCGAAGCGGGATCCAGCGCTGACATGACGCCACAGCGAGACAACCAGATCGACCTTGTCGAGTTCCGGCGCGATCATGACGTCGCAATAATCGCTGCAATCCTTGGCGGCCCACTCCAGCACCCGCAAGCCGCGATATCGGCGCGTGATCAGCGGCGCCACCGCGACGAGATCGTCGCGGTGCCAGGCGAGCACAAGATTGAGGCGAAAGCCGTTCGGTTCGCCGGCCGCGCGCCACCAGGCGCCCAGCCAGTCGAAGCGCTGGAACACATTGCCGTCGGCGCGGGCCCACAAGGCCTTCCACGCGCCCTCGAGTTGCCAGAACCGATCGGGCGTACGGACGGTTTCGAGCCTAATCATGGCGCGGCCCGTTGCGCCGGACCTGCGGACGCGGGAAGCCGACGTGGCCAGGCCCGCGTCGCCATGCGCCGCAACGGCAGCACGTAGAGCCCCGATAATGATTGGTACTCACGACTATTCTCTCCTGAAAGACCGAAGGTGAAACTCTCGCCGGGTTGGGGGACGACAAGCGTGCCGAACAGGCGATCCCAGACCGACAGCATCAATCCGAAATTCTTGTCATGATGTTCGACAGCGACGCTATGATGCAGCTGGTGATAGTGCGGACAAAGCACGATGGCGTTGCCGACACGGCCGAACGAGACCTTCAGATGCGTATGTCGCACGAAATCCATCATGAGGATGTTTCGCATCACGTACACATTGATGCCGAAGATCGTCAGCTCGACCGGGTCGAGGGCGAAGAACAACCATACGCCGTAGACGATGCCGACCACGAGGGCGTCCCACATCCGGTTCATGATCTCGTCGAGGGGATGGATCCTGTCCTTCGTCACACCAACCATCACTTCGGCCGAGTGATGCACCTTGTGCAGCTCCCACAACACCGGGAACCGGTGCTGCGCGCGGTGGTAGACGTAGTAGGACAGATCGAAGGCCAGCAGCATGGTGAGCGTGAACAAACACAGCATCCACCACCCTGCCGGCCCCGGAACGTGGTGGCCCGATCCGAGAACGGTCGTCAGCAGGAGATGCGTGATGTAGCCCACCGCCGCGATCATGGCGACCGCGGATGGCACCAGGATCAAGGGCATCACCATGCGCCGCGTGATCCAGAACAGGAAATCCGCGCGAGCGGACGGATGCCGGAGCACGTCCCGCGGGAACGCGTAAGACGCGAAGCCGCGCAAGGACGGCAGCCTTCCCGCAGAGCGGACGTACATCATCGCCGACGCGAGCACGCAGCTCCCTAACAGCAACGCAAGGGCCGCCACGTTCCCCGTGGTGAGCTTGCTCAGCACCGCGTTGCCGATCGCGGCAGCATTAATGGTCACGCTACTCTCCTCTCAACTATTCAAATCGCGCGATCGTCAAATGTCCGGAGCTAGCCCGCCCAAATGCTTGCGGGCCGGCAAGGCTCGCGCGTCGAGGGGGTTTGGCCCTGTCGCGCTCATCGCGGCGCCCGCGCGGGGATCAAATCTCCCGCCAGCTTGGTCATGTTCGAAACGTAGCCGGGCAGCAGCACCGTTTCCAGCAAAGCGAGGTAAACCACCCCGCCGATCGCGAGCTCGGCGAACATGCCCCAAAGGGACGCGCCGCCGATAACGCGGCGGGCGAGCAACATCGCGATCGCCATCGCCAAGCCGCAAAGCGTGATGCGTGCGACGTTCGCCAGCAGCTTGCCGAATCCGACCCCCGACCCGCGGCGGAGTATCGTGAGATGCAGCGGCACGCACGCAATCGACACGCCCGTCCAAGCCCAGCCCACCGCGACGATGCCGAACTGGGTCGCTATCACGAAGGCAAGGCTTGCGATGACCAGCTGCGCCACGGTGACCACCACGTAAAGCTCGGGGCGTCCCAGGGCGCCGAGCGCTTGGCCGGTGAAAAACCACAAGGGCACGGTGGCGCCGGCGAAGCACATGGCCTGCAGGACCGGCACCGCGCCAACCCACTGCCCGCCAAACGCAAGCGGAAGCAGCTTTGGGGCGACAACCGCCAGCCCCACGGCCGCCGGCATCCAGGCCGCGGCCGAGGCGGTGACCAGGCGCGTGTAGCCGTGCGCGAATTCCCGGCGCTGGTCGGCGATCCGGGCGAGCACCGGCATCATCACGGCTTGTAGCGGCGCCATGGTCAGCAGGCCGACCACCTGGATTACCTTCAAACCCAGGGCGTAGTATCCCACGGCGGTCACGTCGAGAAACAAACCGATCAGGACGTTGTCGACCTTGCCGTTCACGGAATTGAGGATGCTGGCCGGTATGAAGTGCCGGGTGAAGCGCGCCATGTCGGTGAACGAAGCGACGGAGAACACGAATCGCGGGCGCCACCGGATGGTGGTCCACATCACGACCAGGATCACCACCGCCTGCGAGATCTGCAGGATCACCAGCGACCATACGCCCCAGCCCGACAGGGCCAGCGCGATTCCGACGATGCCGCCCAGCACGTATCCCGAGATCGCGCGCATCGCGAACAGGGACATCTTAAGCTCGCGCCGACATAGCGCCGAGTGAACGCTCACCAGCGCGCGGAGCACGCATAAGGCCGCCATCCCGCGAAGCACCGGAGACAACTCGGGCGTGCCGAACGCGTCCGCCATCCAGGGCGAGAGAACGTACAACCCGCCCGCGATGACGGTGCCCAAGGCGAGGTTGGTCCAGAATACCGTGCTGAGATCGTCCTCGGTGACGACCTCGCGCTGGATCAGGGCGTCGCTGAAGCCTTCGAGCAGGACCACGTTGGCCATCGCGGTGATCGCCAGGGATAGCGAGAAGATGCCGTACTCGCCCGGCCCGAGAATCCGGGTAAGCACGGCGTAGATGACAAAGGAAAGACCCTGGCTGCCGCCAACGTCCACCATCATCCATAGTACGGCTTTGGCGGTCCGCTCCTTCAACTGCCCGATCCCGTCGGCTGGCCGGGGGCGGCCGCGATCCCGGCCGTGTTCGGGAGCAAGCCGGCGACCATGTCCGGCGCGGTCCTGTCATCCCGGCCGCGGCGCGACAACCTACTCGCGTACCGGCGCAGGCGGCTGTGGATCCGTTGGCGAAGCACGCCGAAGTCGACTGCATATCGCTTGCCGTCGATCAGCACGGTGTTTCCGTGAACCGAGAAAGTATGTAGCCCGTCGGGGAACCGTCCGAACGGGTCGGGCAGCACAGTGGCCGCCTGCTCCTCGCGAAAGGCCGCGGTCGTGCATTCCACCACCCGATTGAGGACCACAGCCCCTCCGTAGGTCCGAGAGCAATCCTGCGCCGGCCGGATCAGCTCTCCCCCGCTATAGAATAGCGCGCCGGCGCCGCGGGAAGAGCGGACGTCGATCTTCACCGGATTGGCGCGGTGCGGGTGCCAGGGACCATCCAGACGCTCGGCCCAAAGCAGGCACAAATTGTCGTACAATCCGATGTCGCCGTCCGTGTAGGCGATCCAGTACAAGCCGTCCAACCGGAACAGGGTGGGGTCCGCCATCACCGCGTTCTCCGCCACGACGCAAACCGGGCGTGGCGGCGCTCCTTGACGGAGTTCGTAGATCACCTGCCGGCGCGACGCGCCCATCTCGGGCAGGCAAAGCACCCGCCCATCCTCCACCCAGGCGAACGGGTAAGAAAGATGGCAGCCGACCGGAAGTGCCACGTCCTCGTTGGCGGTGATGGCGTCATCGGCGATCGTGAGCGCCCGGAGCGACCCGCGCCCGCTGCCGTGGCTAAACTGCTCGCACAGGATCACATCGACGCGCCCCGGCCAGGGCATGGGGTCCGCGATGTAGCCGTCAGCCTGCGGTATCTCGATCCATCGGGAAACCTTCGCCGGTTTGCCAGCCACGATCGCGTCTGGCGTCGCGTCGGCGACGCCAATCGCCCACAATTCGCACGTCGCGTAGTCGCGCAATCGTCTCGCAAAGCCTGCGGCACGGTAGTTAAAGCGCGCGATCGACGGCGGCCGCCGTCGCCGCCCGTTAGGCCGCCAAGCGGGCCCGCGTGGCTCGGAAATCGGCCCGGCATGCCGCTCGATGCCGGTCGCGAGAAGGTGGGCGACCGCGCGGGCCAGGCCTTCCAGAAGCATCGGATGGCTCTGGAGGGCGGACAGGCGGACTTCCTCCAGCACTGTCCAGCGCCCGCCGCCGTCAGCGCTTTCGATCAGGTTCAGCGGCACGCTGCCGGCTGATGTCCAGCACTCGTCCACGCCGAAGAAGGGAGCGAGGACTCCGGCCCCGGTCGAGCCGACGATGCGCCAGATCCGGCCGGGGCTCGCGAAGCCAGCCCCGTGCAGGTCGACGATGAGACCGTCCGGTGCGACCCCGTGCGCCGAAGCGTGGCCGCACTCGTTGAACCACTGCAGTCCCGTGCCGGTCACGGCCCGACGCCAGCGGCCGCTTGCCGCGCCCGTCGCGCCCGTCGCGCCGAGTTGCGCCAAGCCGGCGAGGCGCGCCGTGATGAGGCGCATCAATGGGGAGGTTTCGGCGACCCCGGACAGAACGAGCCGCGGCAGCGCGCGGGCGGCCTCGTCAGGCATCGCCGCCCCGCCTCGCGCCCGTGCGGCAGCGGCAACCGATGCAGCGGGGCCCCGGGATACATCGTATCCGTCCGTGTCCGACATGAGGGCGATCATCCTCGGCGACTAGCCGACCGCGCTGAAGCGGGATTTCGCGGCCAACGCCCACCGCACCATCGTCGGCAGATCCTTGGCCCAGGACTTGTCCCACATGTGGACGCCGAGCGTTTCGGGCTTGATGTAGGACTCGCTGAACTCCTGGCCCATGCCGACAGGGAAGAACACGGTCCAGGGCAGCACGAGCATGTCGCGGACGAAAACGCCGGAAGTGTCGTAGCGATCGAGGCCGTATTTGCGCAGCAGGCGCGTGACGAGCTTCGGGCCGGTTCGCGTGGGCCGCTCCAGCCCGAACGGGACGGGCCGCATGGCCAACACTTCGTCGAGCGCTTCCCGAAGGAACCAATGTCCCGCCTCGGCGCCGAAGACGCCGTTGCAGACCCAGTCCGTGGGATGCGAGTCGACCTGGAATGACCAGAACGCGGCATGGTTCAGCAGAGAATCGAGCGGCTTGCGTATCTGGAAGTCCGTGTCGAGGTAAATTCCTCCCTCGGCATGCACGGCCATCAGACGAACGATGTCCGCAACCTTGGACCAGCGCTTCTCCTTGTAGGCGTGCCGGAGGATCGGCACGCGGAAATCGATATTGTCCTCGCTCCACCGGGTGAATTCGTAGTTCGGGTTGTGGTCGCGCCATCCTTCGATGAGGCGAGCCTTGCCTTCCGGCAATGGGCCGCCCACCCACACGTAATGAATTCTCTTGGGGATCATCTCGAATAAACCTTTGGCCTTAGTTGCCCTGAAGAGACGGTCGGCTAAGCGAGGCGAAGAGCGGCAAGTCACCCTTATCGGACGGTTTCCACACGCGAGGTCATCCGGGCGCCTACCGCTGCACGGTGGGACAGGACGCTGACCAGCCCCGTGTGTCCAGCGACAATGAGCAGCCAAATGCAGGCGAAGGTGGAGTCGGCCAGGTTGAAGCGCCAGCCGAGGATGCCGATGCCTCCTAGGACGGCGGCGGCGGCGCTCAGCAGGACCGTGACGCTGGCCGCGTCGATCTCGGCGGCGAGGAGCAGGTGGTGCAGGTGCTGACGGTCGCCACGAAACGGGTTCTTGCCCGCGCCGATCCGCCGGAAAAACAGGCTTCCGGTGTCGACAAGCGGGATGGCCACCACCAGACCCGAGGCAAGGAGCGGGACGCCGCGATCGTTCAGCTCAAGGCAGAACCAAGCGACGGCGCAGCCCAGCATCATGGTCCCGGCGTCGCCCATGAACACGGATGCCCGCTTGCGCCACGGCGCGCGGAGATTGAACGCCAGAAAGGCAACTATTGGAACGATCAGCCGGACGACGATCGTCGTCGTGTCCCACGAGGCGCTCAGGGCGCCGGCGAGGGCGAGCCAAGCAAGACCAACGGCGACCAGCGACCCCGACAGGCCGTCCACGCCGTCCACCATGTTCACGGCGTTGATCGTCATGAGGATCAAGGTCACCGTGAAGCCCGCGCTCGCCAGCATCGCCAACGAGCCGAACCCGGTCGCGTACTCCCAGCCGATGGGCGTGAACCCGCCGGCCGCGACGAGCGCCACGGCCGAGATCGTCTGCGCGGCGAGCTTCTTAAAGGGGCTCACATCGACGGCATCGTCCAGGGCGCCCACAACGACCAGGAACCCCATGGCGGTCAGCAGCACGGCGTAGGTCCTGAACAGCCCATAATCGAGCGAAGTACCGAGAAAGAACGCGCAGTAGATGGCGAGGCCGCCGACCGTCGGGATTTCACCGACATGCTGCTTACGTCCGGCCGGGCGATCGATCAGACGAAGCTTTCCCGCGTAGGATCGCGCGGCGTTGATGAGGAGTAGGCACAGGATCGCAATGGTGGCGATCTGCGGAATAAGCGTCTTCAACGAAGCCTCCAATGGCGCGCGGTAAAAAGTTTGAACCCCCCGGCTGCGGCGGCCCGTGGGCCGCTCGAGCCGGGAAAAAACGGCTTCTCCTGCCGGACCGGAAAAATCGGCACCGGGTCGTGTCCGCCCATCGTCAGGCGGCGCGGCGGCCGTAGTAGCGCCGCACCTCTTTGGAGTACGAGGCGCCATCCGTTGGATTGCTGCGGGCCATCTGGTCGACATCGACCATGGTCAGCACCACGCCGGAGATCTTGGCGCCCGTTCGAGCCAGCTTGTCGTGGGCGGCGGCGACGATCTTCCGCGGCGTGCGCGCCCAGCGGACGAACAGCAGGGTGGTGTCGGCGAACAAGGCCAACATCCAAGCCTCCGGACCGACCATGACCGGCGGCGCGTCGATGAAGATCAGGTCGTAGTCGCCCCGGGCACCACGCAGCAGGTCCCGCATCGCCGCCGAGCAGATCAATCCGGACGGATTGTCGGTGGAGGCGCCGCAAGCCAGCACGGACACCCCGGGCGCCACCTTGTCGGAGAACACCACTTCGTCGAGCTGCGCTTGACCGGTCAACACCTCCGACAAGCCAGCGTGGCTTGCGTCGAACGGCCGGCGAAGCCGCGGCGAGCGCCGCATGTCGGCGTCGACGAACAAGGTGCGCTTGCCGTTCCGGGCGGCGATCCGTGCCAGGGTCAGACCGACGGAGGTCTTGCCCTCCCGCGGAACCGCGGAGGTGATCAGGATGCAGCCGTTCGGCTCCTGCCCGAGGACGATCTGCAGGTAGAGATCGGTGATCGCCGTCCCGATCAGCGACAACGGATCGGGGGCGCGGGTGCGCCGCAGCTCCGGGATCATGCCGAGCGTCGGGAGGTTGAGGTCCCGGCTGACCTGGGCCTGGCTTTGGAAGCCGCGGTCCCGCGCGTCGAGCGCCAGGATGGCGACCACCGCGAAGATGCTCGACACCGCCATGCCGACCGGGATGACGATCTTGGGCCGCGGGGAAACCGGGCTGATCGGGGTCGCCGCGTGGGCGATGATGTAGGCGTCCGGCGATTGCAGGGCGCTGCCGACATCCGTCTCGTGCGCGCGCCGGAGGAACGCCTCATAGATGTCCTTGGCGGCCGTCGCGTTCTGCGCCAACTGGTCGAGCGACACCTCGTTTTCCCGCACCTTGCCCATCTCGGTCATCAGCTGATCGAGCCGGGCGCGCAGGCCGTTCTCACGGTCGAGCGCCGCCTGATAGTCGCCACGCACGGCCGCGACAATCTTGGAGGTTTCCTGATCGATGCGGCGCTGGATCGACGCCGACTGCGCCCGCGAGACCTCGGCGGTGGGATGCTTCTCGCCGTAGATGATCCCGGACGAACTCGTTTCGCGGGCGATCTGCGCCTGCTGGACGCGCAATTGCTGGATCAGCTGGGAGCTCAGGATTTCCTCGTTCCCGTCGCCCCCCGCGGCGGCGGCGCGCTGGATGTCGCGCAACCGAGAGGCCGCCGCCAGCCGGTCGCGCTGCGCGCTGGTAAGCTGCGAGCTCGTTTCGGAGATTTGCTGGCGAATGAGCGTGCTGTCGCGTCCTTCGGTCAGCCCGAGCTTGGCCCGGTATTGCTCAACCTTGTCGGCGGCATCCGCCGCGGTCTTTTGCAGGCCGGCCAGCCGATTGGTGATCTGACGATTGGCGTCCTCCGTCGCCCCTTGCTTCATTTCGATTTGATGATCGACGTAGCGTTGCGCCATGGCGTTGGCGAACTTCTGCGCCATGACCGGGCGGCCCGACGTGAACATGATGTTGATCGCGCGAGACCGCCCGACGGGAGACACGTCCAAATTGTGCTCGACCTCGTCGATGACCGCGTCCGTATAATCCCGCCCTTGCAGGACCGGAGGTTCAATGGCGGCGTGCGCCTTGTCATACGACGCTTCCGGAATCCAGGGCCGCAGCGCGTCGAGCGACGAAAGCGCGACCCGTCGCAAGAAGCCCGTCCGATTCGGGTTGAAGTCGGGATCGTGTTCCAGGTCGAGCTGCTGCACGACGGAGCCGACCAGATCGCGCGACGTGATGACCTGCACTTCGTTGGTTACGGTGTCGAGGTCGATGGTCATGTCGGGAGCCCCGGCGCCCACCTTCAGCACCTGTGCCCGGCGCCCGTCGATCATCACCGTGGAGGTGGCGCTGTATGTCGGAGTGGTGAGCAGAATGCTGCCGACGGCCAGCAATGTGCCGGTCGCGACGATACCCGCCGCCATCCAGCGATGATGCTTGAGGGCGCGCCACGCCCGCCCGAGATAATCCTGAGCGTCCGATGGCGGGACGTCGGCGCCCCAGCTCGAAAGCATTGCTTCACGGGGTTGTTGAACGAGAAGTTGCGTGTTCACGAATGGACCTCCGCCCGGATTGGGCGACGAGTTGAAGAAAAAGCTTGAAGGACAACCGCTCGCCAGAACGGCGCATATTCAACCAAAAAGCGATAGCCAATCCGCCTCGGTTCGCGCTTGAGGCGATAAAGCCAGCGAAGGTTGAAACGGTCTATGATGGCCGGATAAAAATCGAACCGGTCGCCGAGGTGATCGAGATAGCCGCCACACGTAAACCCGACGCCGGACCAACCGGTGTCGGCCAAGGCCACGATGAACGCCTCCTGGCGCGGCGCGCCCATGCCGCAGATAACGATGTCGGGATTGAGCCGCGACACGCATTCCAAAAGCACATCGGCCGGCTTGTACCCATCAATCGCCGCCAGAATGCGTATGCCGGGATAAGCTTCCCTGATCCGGTCCGCCGCGACATCGGCGACACCCGGCTGCCCGCCGACAATCGCCACGGTCTTGCCGTGCTCGCGCGCGAACGCGAACACGGGCGGCGCGAGTGAAGTACTGTCGAAACTTACCCTCTCCAGCGGAAAGCGCCCGACCCGGCGCGCCGCCAGCACCAGGGCGATGCCGTCGCAAAACACGGCATCCATCCGTTGCAGCGCCTTGGAATAGCCGTCGGCACTTCGAAGCAGCTTGATGCCAAGAGGGTTCACGAACGTCATCAAGCAGGCGGATCCGCTGGGACGTCGAAACGCATCGACAACAAGCGCGAACGCCCGGTCAAGCGACTCAACCGCAGATAGCGGAAGCCCGAACACGTCGAGCGAAGCGGAGCGGCTCCGCTTGCTCTCGGTAACGTATTGTTCACAGTCTTCGTTCATAACGACTTGGTTCCGTACTGCAGGCGTCGCGAGGGGGTCAGCAGCAAGCTGTGTGCCAGGCTAAGCTTGTGTTCGGTTTCAAGGCCTTGAACGAATTGTAAGCTTCTCGATGCCGGTTCGATGTAAACTCTCCCGACGAGCCCGAGATCGCGGAGAGGCACCCCGATCGTCGCCCCTGTTCAGCATACAAGGCCCGATCGGCGCGGCGAAACGGCTGCATGGCACATCGCTGCGGGCACCAGAACGCCCGTATGGTTGATCCGAATTAGATGCCAGCCGATGCAGACACCTGATTAGCAGCGGGTTCGGATGAAGACAACGTTCCCGACCAGCGCCCCCTCATGCGCGCGGTTCGCGGCTCGGAACGTCCTAGCACGATCCTTATGGTTCAATCGCGGCAACATTGTGAAAAGCGCTTCATCCAATAGTGGCTCGTGTTCAGGACGTCGGACACGCGGCGGATGCTCGCGAAGAGTTGTCGTTTGCAATCCGCAATGGCGAACCGTTTCGCGGTCAGGCGGCCACGATCGACACAGACCAACTAAGCCGAAATGCTGTTGCCTCCCTCGCCCGCCACGCTCGCGCGCGGGAAGCTGAGTTCTACCGTGGTGCCTTTCCCTGGCGAGGTGGCGATGTCCAGCCGGCCGCCCCACTGCTCGACGAACCCGATCGCGAGAAAGAGGCCGAGCCCTGTACCCTTGTCGCGTTTGGTGGTGAAGAAAGCTTCGGTGGCGCGCTCGGCCACCTCGGGAGCCATGCCCCCACCAGTGTCCGATACGGCGATCACGGCGATGGCTTCGCGGTCCGGCGCGGCCGGGACGGTCCGCGTTGTGACTACGATGGTGCCTCCTTTCGGCATGGCGTCCGATGCGTTGCGCGCGAGATTCAAGAGAACCAGTTCGAGTTGATCGACATCAAGCTGGGCGAACACGGCTTCGGACGCCAAGTCGAGAACGATCTCGACCCCCGAGGAGACGATCTGCCCCATGGCGTCGCGAAATCCGGCGATGAGAGCGCTGATGTCCGCGACCTCAGCCGCATCGGTTCGCTGGCGCGCCACGGACAGGAGCTTGGACGCCAGGCTCCCCGCTTTTCGGGCTCCCCAATCCGCACGTTCCAGCAGTTCGCGTTGCGAGTCGTCGTCGGCCCATTTCAGCGCGCGCTCGACGCTGCCGAGCACCACGGTCATGAGGTTGTTGACCTCGTGCGCGATGCCCGACGCTAGCGCGCCCAGGCTTTCGACGCGTCGCATCTGGCGCAGGTCCGCTTCCTTGCGCCGCGTCACATCCAACTGACTGGCGAAGAGATACTCGCGCTTACCATTGGAGACCTTCACCGGCGTCACGAACAGTAGGTTCCAAAACCCGGAGCCATCTTTTCGATAATTATAAATCTCTTCCTGAAACGGTTGGCGCGCCAGGACGGCGTCGTGCATGCGAGCCACCGCCGCCGGGTCGGTACCGGAACCTTGGAGGTATCGGCAGTTGCGGCCGAGGACTTCCTCGCGCGAGAAGCCGGTCGTCGCGCAATAGGCGTCGTTGCAGAACACAATTGGGCAGTCCGGCTGGTCGGGATCGGCCAGCACCATCGGCATTCGAGTGAGTGCCACGGCCGCCTTAAACACGGCCTCGCCGATCGCCGCCTGATCGGCAGATGCCGTGATCGGCGCGTCCCGGCCACCCCCTTCGCCTTCTCTGGCCGTCAAGCTGCTGTTGCTCCCATCACCATGCGCCGTCACGCTGTCTTGAGCGCGAAGGATGCGCGGCAGGACACCCGTTCGCCACCAATCCTCGATTGTCGTCGGCGACTTCAACCGATCAGCACGCGCAAGGTCGCAGCCGTTCCTTTCGCCCCTGTAGGGCACAGGTAGACGTCAACAACCGTCACGCGTTCCGCCGCCAAACCTCCTCTTGCAGAAGGCTTGCGAACGCGACCCAGGCCGCAAGCGGCACGCCGGCCCATGCGGCCCTGCGGTCAACCCGCGTCGCGGTCGCCACGCCCGCGATGGACGCCGCCAGCATGCCTGCGGTGACGCCTGTGGCCTCGTCCAGCTGCTTGCGGCCGAACAACACCCAGGAGAATCCTCCGATGCCGAGCACGTTGATGGCCCACGCCGCGAGGGCCGCCGCGCGCCAGCCGGTCGGCCGCGCCGAAAGCAACCGAAACCCGGAATACCCGTACAGCGCGTCGAGGAAGGTCCAGGCCACGCCGAACACCGGGCCCGGGGGCGTATAGGATGGCTTGCGCAGGGAAGCGTACCAGGCTGCGGTTCGTGGATGGTCCGGCGTCGGGCTGTACTGGCGACCCGCCAACTGCGCCCCGACCACCGCCGAGCCCGCCAAGACCGCCGCCAAACCCTTGTTCATCAGCACACTCCCCGCTTCGACCGGCGCATAACGGCGCAACCGGCGGCAACGTTCCAAACGGAGGCCTCCTATTGGGCGAGCGCTTGGCTGCGGACTAGCCGCGCGTACAGCCCGTCCGCTTCCAGCAACCCGGCATGGGTTCCTTGTTCCACCGCCCGGCCTTCCGCCATCACTACGACGAGGTCGGCGTCCCGCACGGTGGAAAGCCGATGCGCCACGACCACCGTCGTGCGGCCGGCGCGAAGGCGCGCGAGCGCCTCCTGAACGGCGACCTCGCTTTCCGCGTCGAGCGCGCTGGTCGCCTCGTCCAGCAGCAGGATGCGCGGGTTGCGCAGGAGGGCCCGCGCCAGCGCGATCCGCTGCCGTTGGCCGCCCGACAGCCGCTGGCCGCCCGGCCCCACGCGGGTTTCATAGCCGAGCGGCAGCTCCGCGATGAAGTCGGCCGCGGCCGCGGCGGCGGCGGCGTGCTCCACGTCGGCCGTGCTTGCGCCAGGTCGCCCAAGATGGATGTTGGCGCCCACCGTGTCGTCGAACAGCAACGCATCCTGCCCGACATAGGCGATCCCGTCGCGCAAGCTCGCGATCGCGAGGGCGCGCACGTCGGCGCCGTCCACCGCGACCGTGCCCGCGGTGGCGTCCTGCAAGCGTGGTATCAGGGCCAGCGCCGTGGACTTTCCGGCCCCCGACGGTCCGACGAGTGCCACGGTGGTGCCCGGCTCGGCGACGAAGCTCAATCCATCTAGCCCGACCCGTCCGTCCGGATAAACGAAGCTGACAGACGCGAAGGACAGGCGGCCTCGCCCGGGCGGCAACGGGTCGGCATTGGGGATCTCGCGAATGGTCGGCCGCTCGTCGACGACCGCGAACACCCGGATCAAGCCCGCGAGCCCTTCCTGCACGGCGGCGTTCAGCGATCCGAGCGCGCGCAGCGGGCGCGACGCGATCAGCAAGGCGGCGACGAAGCCGGTGAAGTTGCCGATCGTGTTGCTGCCGACCGCGGCGCGCCAGCCGGCGAAACCGATCACGGCCGCGACAGCCGCCCCGCCCAGCACCTCGAGCACCGGGTCGACCCGCGCCCGACTCCGCGTCATGCGCAACAACGCCCGGTAGAGGCCGTCGAACGCGAGATGGGCTCGATGCTGCTCGGCCTCCTCCAGCCGGTAGGCGCGCACCGTACGCGCCTGGGCGAAGCTTTCGTTGAGCAGGGCGGAGGTCTCGCCCATCCGCTCCTGCATCCCGCCGGACGCGCGCCGGACCCGCTTGCCGATGCGCTGGATCGGCACCGCCGCCAGCGGATACAGCGCGCCCGCGATCACGCTCAGCACCCAGTCGAGATACAGCATGGAGGCGACCAAGCCGACCACGGTCACCACGTCCGAGATGCCGATCACCGCGCGGGTCAGCGCCTCGCGGATCACCGCCGCGTCCGTGGTGAACCGCGCGGCAAGCTGCGCCGGCGCCTCGCGCTCCAGCCGGGCGACATCGGCGCGCACCAGATGGCCGAACATGCGCTCCTGCAACTCGCGGATCACCGTCAGCACGATCTGCTGAACCTGCACGGTTTGCAGGTACTGCGCCGCCGCCTTGACGGAGGTGACCACCAGGACGGTGATCGGAAGCTGGTAGAGGATACGTGCGTCGCGGGCGGTGAACATGGAGAAGGCGCGGTCGATCACCACCGGATACAGCGCCGTGGTGCCGGCCATGACGGCGGTCAGCAGCAGGACCAGGAGCAAGCGCGGCTTGTAGCGGCGCAGGTGCTCACGCCACAGCCGAACCAGCAGCGCGCGCGTGCTCGCCTCGTCGGGGCGCGGCGGGGTGGAACCATCCATGCGGCGGGCGTGTATCAGCCGCCGACCCGCCTCGCCAGTTCAGCCCGGCAGGCGTCCGAATCCGCCACGCATCCGCCATCAAGCCACCACTGGCGAACCGCGCGCAGCAGCACCCCCACGCGCGGCCCGGGGGGAAGCCCGAGCGCCAGCACGTCGCGGCCCTCGAGCGGGAACACAGGCCGTTCCGTCGCGGCGATGCGCCCACGCAGCCCGGCCCAGCCCGGCGCGTCCCCGCCCGCCAGCCACGCACGGTCGATCAGGACCTCGCCCAGCGTGTCGGCGAGCAAACGGCGGAGGTCGGCATCGCCCGCGTCCGGGCGAGGAACGGGATCGCCGCGCAGTGCGAGGAGCCGGTCGCGCTCGGGGATCGAGAACTTGAGGCGGTCGGCCACCGTGACCGGATCGCCGTCGAGCAGTGCCGCCAGCCGCAGCAGCGGGTCGACAGGAGCCCCAGCCGCCACCAAGCGGGCGAGCCGAGTAACGTCGGCACCTTCGGGCAGCAGGGCGGGCCACACCC
>CAXUIE010000002.1:40485-40970 GCA_964250825.1 uncultured Acidisphaera sp.
GTCCATCAGGGCGGCCGCGATGGAAGGCTCGGGCGCCGCCAGAATGCGTTTGAGCTCGCTCCAAACGCGCTCGGGAGAGAGCCGGGCTAGTCCGGGCCGGCACGCCCGGATCGCTTGGAGGGCGTCGGGATCGGGCGCGCCTGTTCCGTAGCGGGCGTAGAAGCGAAAGAAGCGGAGGATTCGGAGGAAATCCTCGGCGATGCGCGTCGCGGCGTTGCCCACGAAGCGGACGCGCCTGGCGGCGAGGTCGGCGCGGCCGCCGAAATAGTCGAACAACTCGCCCGCCGCCGTCATCGACATAGTGTTGATGGTGAAGTCCCGCCGGGCCGCGTCCTCCCGCCAATCATCGGTGTAGGCCACCCGGGCGTGGCGGCCGTCGGTCTCCTCGTCGCGGCGAAGCGTGGTGACTTCGATGCCCCGCCCATCCACCACCGCCGTCACCGTGCCGTGGTCGATCCCGGTCGGGACCACCCGGATGCCGGCCG
>CAXUIE010000003.1:0-16055 GCA_964250825.1 uncultured Acidisphaera sp.
AATCCCGCACCTGCTCCTCCAGCAGCCGGACGGCATGCTCGGCCTGCCGCGCCCTTCGCCGCTGCCCCAGCGCGCCGACCCAGATGAACAGCGCCCCGAGCAGGAAGGCGACCGCCATCCCGACCAGGATCGCGAGCGACACCGGCGCGTCGACCGCATAGCCGGTCGGCCACAAGCCGAGCCGCACGGCCTCGCTATTCGACAAGGCGAACAGCACAAGCAGGATAAGGAGGGGGATGCCGATGATCAGGCGCACGGATGCTGGCCCAATCCGGGCACCCGGACGCGCTCGGTCATGCGCTCACCCGCTGAGCGGCGGCCGGACGCGCCGGCTTGCCGCGGTTCACCCGCTCGCGCAACTCCTTGCCCGCCTTGAAGAATGGCACCGCCTTCTCGTCGACCGGGACGGCCTCGCCGGTGCGCGGGTTGCGGCCGGTGCGGGCGTCGCGACGCTTGACGGTGAACGCGCCAAAACCGCGCAACTCGACCCGCTCTCCACGCGAGAGTGCGGCGGTGATCTCGTCGAACACGGTGGACACGATGAGTTCGACGTCCCGCCCGGTCAGATGCGGGTTCGCCGCCGAAAGTTCGGCGATCAGTTCGGACCGCGTCATCCCCCTGCTCCCGGATCGATCGAAGCCGGTCCGATACCGGTCCTCAATGGTCAGCAGGTTGCCAGAGCGCCCACGCGCCGTCAATCCTAAGCCCTTGTGGAGAAAGCATTTTGCTAATCAGATCGAACAGCGGCCCCCAGGTCGCCCTCCAGGTGCGGGCCGCCAAGCCGCCGGTCCCGACATCCTGCACCGGCAACTTCGCCGAAACTCTCCGCTTGGCCGCGAGCCACGCCCGCGCGTCCGCTTCGCCGCCAATCTGATCGATCAGGCCGAGGGCGAGCGCCTGTCGCCCGGTATAAGCGCGCCCGTCGGCCAGGGCGCGCACGCGATCGGCCGGCATATGGCGACCGTCGGCCACCATGCCAACAAACTGGTCATACATGTCCATCACCAGCCCGTGCAGCACATCGCGCCCTTGCGGCGTGAGGGGGCGGGTGAAGCTCGGCTGGTCCTTGAGCGGGCCGGAGGTGATCGCCTCGGCCGTCACACCGAGCTTGCCGAGCAGGCCCGACACCTCGCCGGTTTCGAGCAGCACGCCGATCGACCCGGTGAGCGTCGACTCGCGGGCGAAGATGCGGGAGGCGGGAACGGCGACCATGTAGCCCGCCGAGGCCGCCGTGCCGCCCATGACGGCGACCACCGGCTTCCGCGCCGCGACCCGAGCGATCGCGCCATGCAGGCTTTCGCCCCCGGCGACGCTGCCGCCCGGGCTGTTGATGAACACGATCAGCGCGGGCACCGCCGCGTCATCGGCGAGCGCGTCCACTGCTTCCGTGAGCTTGCGGTCCTCGGTGATGATGCCGCCCACCGAAAGCCGGGCGATGTGGGCGCCCCGCACGGAAAGCGGGCCGCCGACGGCGACCAAAACAGCCGCTAGCACCGCCAGTAACGCCACCGCCCGCCACGCGAACAGGCGGCGTTTGAGGCGCCGCCTGTCGAGCAGAAGGTCGGTTTCGAGGCTCACGCGGCAAGCCCGAAGGTGGCGCTTACTCGGGCTGCGCTTGCTGATTGCGCCGGCGGATGGCGGCTCCAAGGATATCGCCGAGCGAAGCGCCGCTGTCGGAGCTGCCGAACTCCTGCATCGCTTGCTTCTCCTCCTCGACCTCCTTGCCCTTGATCGTGAGGGCGAGCTTGCGGGCGGCGCGGTCGATGGCGGTGATCTTGGCGTCCACCTTCTCGCCCACCGCGAACCGGTCCGGCCGCTGGTCGGACTTATCGCGGGCGAGCTCGGCGCGCCGGATGAAGCCGACGAGCACGTCGTTCACCTTGACTTCGATGCCGTTCGCCTGGATCGCGGTCACCACGCAAGTGACCACGTCATTCTTGTGGACCGAGTCGAGCACGGACGCAGCCGGATCATCGCGCAGCTGCTTGATGCCGAGGCTAATGCGCTCTTTCTCAACATCCACGTCAAGCACCTTGGCCTTGACGGCCTGGCCCTTCTCGAACTTAGCCATCGCGAGCTCGCCCGGCTCGTCCCAGGACAGGTCCGACATGTGGATCATGCCGTCGATGTCCGGGCCTATCCCGACGAACAGGCCGAACTCGGTGATGTTGCGGATCTCGCCCTCGACCACCGAGCCGATCGGATGCTCGTCGACGAACTGCTCCCACGGATTGCGCTGAACCTGCTTGAGGCCAAGCGAGATGCGCCGCTTGGAGCTGTCCACGTCCAGCACCATCACCTCGACCTCCTGGGAGGTGGCGACGATCTTGCCGGGGTGGACGTTCTTCTTTGTCCAGGACATCTCGGACACGTGGACCAAGCCCTCGACCCCCGGCTCCAGCTCCACGAAGGCGCCGTAGTCGGTGATGTTCGTGACCCGGCCGCTGTACTTCGCACCCGGCGGGTATTTCGCCGCCACACCTTCCCACGGGTCGGCCTCCAGTTGCTTCATGCCAAGGCTGATGCGCTGGGTTTCCGGGTTGAAGCGGATGACCTGCACCTTGACCTGCTGACCGATCTGCAACGCCTCGGCCGGGTGATTGACCCGGCGCCACGCGATGTCGGTGACGTGCAAGAGGCCGTCGACGCCGCCCAGATCGACGAAGGCGCCGTAGTCGGTGATGTTCTTAACCACGCCGTCCAGGATCATGCCTTCCTTGAGGCCCTGTATCAGCTCGCTCCGCTGTTCGGCGCGGGTTTCCTCGAGCACCGCCCGGCGGGAGACCACGATGTTGCCGCGCGCGCGGTCCATCTTGAGGATTTGGAACGGCTGCGGCGAGCCCATCAGCGGTCCCACGTCGCGCACGGGACGGATGTCCACCTGGCTGCCGGGCAGGAACGCCACCGCGCCGCCGAGGTCGACGGTGAAGCCGCCCTTTACCCGGCCGTAGATCGAGCCGGTTACGCGTTGGCTGCCCTCGAACGCCTTTTCGAGATTGGTCCAGGCTTCCTCGCGCCGGGCCTTCTCGCGCGACAGCACGATGGAACCGTCGCGGTCCTCGTAGCGCTCCACGTAAAGCTCGATGTGGTCGCCGGGCTTGACTTCCGGCGGGGCGCCAGGCGCCCCGAACTCCTTGAGGGCGACGCGCCCCTCGCTCTTGAGCCCGACGTCGACAATGGCGAACTCGTCGGTTAGGCGGAGGACGCGGCCGGTGACGACCGATCCGTCGAAGCCGGTATCCCGGCCGAGGGTCTCATCGAGAAGGGAGGCGAAATCCTCGCCGTGGAAGTGGTCCTCCATGGTCTCGGGAACGCGGGCGATGGCGGTTGCTGACATGCGGTGGATGGGTTCCGTTTGACACTGTCCCGCGCGAAGCGGGTGTCGGTTGGCGCGCCCCGTGCGGGAAACGCGGCTTGCCCGCGCGGGATGCCGGGCTGCTGACGACGCACATGTAGGCCTGCCGCCCCTTCACTGCAATCCGCAATAGCAACAGCAACGTTCATTGCGGTGTCAAAAGGATCGATCGCACGCGCCGGCCGCGAGTTGGGGGCGAACGGCGGCGGCGGCGGCTTTGTAAGCCCCATCGACGTCCATCGCCGTGGTGTCGAGCACAATCGCGTCGGCCGCCGGACGCAACGGCGCAGCGGCCCGGGCGGCATCCAAATCGTCGCGTGCACGCATCTCGGCCGTCACAGTGGCGAGATCCGCCCCCGCGCCTTTCGCCTGCAACTCGAGCCAGCGGCGCCGGGCGCGGGCCTCCAAGCTGGCCGTGACGAACAGCTTCACCGGTGCTTCAGGAAAAATCACCGTGCCAATGTCGCGACCATCTAGAACCGCGCCCCGTTCGGCGGCAAAGCCTCGCTGGAACGCGAGCAGCGCCGACCGCACCGTGGGGATCGCCGCGACCGCCGCCGCCGCCGCATCCGCCTCGGGGCCACGAAGGTCGCCCCGGTCGAGATCGGACGGGAGGAGCGCCCGCGCCGCCGCTTCGGCCGCATCGGGGTCGGGCGGGTCGGCGCCCCCGTCGAGCACGCGCCTTCCAACGGCGCGGTACAACAGACCGGTGTCGAGATACGGCAGCCGGAGCGCCCCGGCGAGCCGGCGAGCGAGCGTGCCCTTGCCCGCCGCCGCCGGTCCGTCGATGGCGATAATCAGCGGCCGGCCCGTCCCGATCTGTTGCATCCCGCTCTCGTCAGCCTGCCGCGACGGCCGCCCCGATGCTTTGCATCAGCGGGACGAAATCGGGGAAGCTCGTGTCGATGAACCCGGTCTCGTCCACCCCGACTGGCTCCGCCGCCGTCAGCCCGAGCACGAGAGCGCTCATCGCGATCCGGTGGTCCATGTGGGTCGCGACCAGGCCGCCTCCGGCCGGCGGCGCGCCGGCGCCGTGGATCAACAGATCGTCGCCCTCGATCGACACACGGGCGCCGTTGACGTCCAGCATGGCGGCCGTTGCCGCGAGCCGGTCGCTTTCCTTGACACGGAGTTCCTTCAGGCCCCGCATCCGGGTCGTCCCGCATGCGCACGCGGCGGCGACGGCGAGGATCGGGTACTCGTCGATCATCGAAGGGGCGCGCGAGGCGGGCACGTCCACCCCGCGGAGCGCCCCGTGACGCACCACCAGGTCGCCGACCGGCTCGCCGCCTTCCTCCCGTTCGTTCTCCACCGCGATGGCGGCGCCCATCTCCCGCAATGTTTGAAAAAGTCCGGTGCGAAGCGGGTTGAGCCCGACCGCTTCGATGCGCAGCGCCGAACCCCCCACAAGCAGGCCGGCGACGACCGGGAAAGCGGCGGAGGAGGGATCGCCCGGCACTAACACGTCGGCGGCGCGCAACTCGGGCTGGCCGACGACCTCGATGGCGCGGCCGCCGGCCCCGGCCGCCTCCACCCGCACGACGGCGCCGAAATGCCGCAGCATGTTCTCGCTGTGGTCGCGCGTCGGTTCCGGCTCCTCGACCCGGGTGACGCCCGGGGCGTTCAATCCACAGAGCAGCACGGCCGACTTGACCTGAGCCGAGGCGACCGGCAACCGGTATTCCAGCGGCAGCGCATCCATCGCACCCTCGATCGCGAGCGGAAGCCGGCCGCCCCCGCGACCCGCGAACCGGGCGCCGCACTGGCGAAGCGGATCGGTTACGCGGCGCATCGGCCGCTGGCGGAGGCTCGCGTCCCCCGTCATCACCGCGAACACGGGATGGCTGGCCAGGATGCCGCACAGCAGCCGGGCGGCGGTTCCGGAATTGCCCATGTCGAGCACGTCCTCCGGTTCCACGAGCCCGCCCAGCCCGCGTCCCGCTACACGCCAGTTTCCGGCACCGTCTCGTGCCACGTGCGCGCCTAGAGCACGCATGGCGGATGCGGTCCGCAGCACGTCCTCGCCTTCCAGCAGGCCCGCGATGCGCGTTTCCCCGACCGCGAGCGCGCCAAACATCAACGCTCGGTGGCTGATCGACTTGTCGCCCGGAACGCGAAACGTGCCCGACAGCGGGGCCTTGGGGCGGAAGGCGCGGAGCGAGCGTGCGATGGGCGGAGCCATGAAGCGTTCCGTTCGGGACCGGATCGCTTAGCACAGCCAGGCTGGCCGCGCACGCGGCCTCGCGCCCACTCGGCATGCGCGGGGCCGTTTGACAGGGGGGCCGAGCGGTGGCATGGCCCGCCCCCTTTCATCCCCCGACGAGGCACGACCCGCGATGGCGAAGCCCGAACTCGGCACCAAGCGCGTTTGCGTCGCGTGCGGCACCCGCTTCTATGATCTCACCAAGGTTCCCGCCGCTTGCCCGAAATGCGGCACCGAGCAGCCGGTCGAGCAGCCTCGCCCGCGCCGGTCGGGCGGCAATGTCGCCGAGGAGAAGCGGGTGAAGAAGCCCGTGCCGGTCCCCGAGGATGCCGACGTGGAGGTGGAGGGCGTCGAGGAAGCCGAGGAGGAGGACGTGATTGAGGACGCCTCCGACCTTGAGGACGACGCGGACGCGATCGGCCCCGATATCGAGGTGGAGCCGGACGCTCACGAGGACGAGCGCTGAGCGCACCGGGCAGGCGCACCCTGCCCCCCGGCCCTCTCGCGCCAGCGAAGGCGCAAGCACCAAACTCTCCCTCTCGATGGAGGGAGAGTTTGGTGAGGGGGTCGCTAGGCGATCGAGCTGCTTGCGAGCTGCGACACCCCGACGAGCGTGATCGTGGTCCCGTCCGCCAAGCCGATCGTGGTGTTGCCGCCGCTCGCCTCCACGCGCGGCGCGGCCGCGTCGTAGCCGAACAGCTGGATGTGATCGGTGCCGACCTTGAAGCCGTCGATGAGCGCGGCGCCGCCCGCGTTGCCGTTGAGGAAGGTGAACAAGTCCTTGCCCGCGCCACCCGTGACGGTGGCGCTGCCGGCGCCGAACACGACGTTGTCAGCGCCGTTCCCTTCCGTGATCGTCATGGCGCCCGCGCCGGCGAAGAACACGTCGTCGCCGGTCCCGCCGTGCGCGACTGTCTTGCCGCTTGATCCCACGATGAGGTCGCCGCCGCTGCCCCCCATGATGGTGGACTGCCCGGCGCTGCCCCCGACCAGGGTGTCGGCCCCGACGCCGCCACGCAGGACGCTCGAGCCCGTGCCGCTCCAAAGCGCTGCGGGGCCGGCGCCGGCGATCATCACATCAGCGTCGCCACTGCCAACCATTGTGCTGTTTTCGGCGCCAAACATCGTCGACTGCCCGGCGCCCCCGAACGCCGTCCCGCCGGCCCTGAGCACCAACGTGCTCGCACCGGAACCGGCCACCAGCACGTCGGCATCGCCGCCGCCCACCAAGGTCGTGTTGCCCGCGCCGGCGACAAGCACGTTGTGACCGCCGCTGCCGCCCTGCACGGAGCCGCCCCCTGCGCCGCCGAAGACGGTGACGGCGCCGGTGCCGCCCGTCACCGAAACGGCGCCGCTGCCACCGACCAGGAACAGGCTCCCCGAGCCGCCGGTCACGAGGGTGCTTGGGCCGCCTGCGAAAATCGTGTCCGCGCCGGCTCCGGCGTCTACGAGCACGGTCGATTGCTGGTCAACCCGCACCTGCGCGGCGCCGGCAGACGTGCTCAGAGACAGCACCTTCGTCGCCCCGAACGCCAATGTGTTACCGGCCCCGTCCGCGTTGATCGTGCCCGCGAACTGGCCGGCCTGGTCAAGGATCAGCGTGTCACCGCCGTCCATGTTAACGGTCTGGCCGGAGCCGACGCTGTTCACTTCCAGCGTTCCTGGCCCGGGCTTGGGATCGCCGCCGATGCCGGGCCACGCGACAGTGCGATCGAAGCGCATCTCCCCGGTGCCGGTGACCGCGTCATGGAAAACAAGCCCCGGCCCGGTCGCGACGATCTGGCCGTTGTTCGTCACGGCCCCGTTCACCACAACCTGGCCCGTGCTAGGATTGGCGCCGGTTTCCGAATAGCCGCCGACGAGCAAACCTCCGGCGAGCAAGGTGAGCCCGCCGGTGTCCAAGCTACCGCCCGCCTGCTCGAACACGCCGTCCTTGCCGATCGTCAGCGCGTTGGTGGTGATGTAGTCCCGCCCGTTCGTGACGGTAACGAACGCCGCGTTGTCGATCAGCTTGAGCGTGGTTTCGATCGACACATACTGACTGCCGTTCCATTCCAATAGTTGCGAGCCGGGGTCGTCGAACTCGAGCTGCGTCCAGTAGCTATGGGTCGGTGTGGGCTGAAAGCCGGTGAGCGTTTCGATGTCGACCGTGAAGCCGTAACGGGCGCCGCCGAGTTCGACGGTGGAGCCATCCCCCAGCGCTGCGAATATCCCATCGAATAGGGTGTGATCAGAGGCCCTGTATTGCGCGATGTCAGCGGTGTCAACGGTCGCCGTGCCATCCAGGACCTGGAGCTCGAACGCGAGATAGATCGGGTTGCTGCCGGTGAACAGCACGTTCCCCGTGGTTTGAACAAACGAGTAGATCATCCCGGCGTTGTTGATCGTGCCGCCATTCACGGCCAGCGCACCCGGATCGAATTCGCGGCCCAACGCCCCCAACGAGCCTGGCGCATAGGTGAGCGTGCCATCGACAATGAGCCCGGTCTGGTAGTTGCCGAGGTCGAGCGAGTTGACGGTGATGCTGGCGCCCGTCGGAATGGTGACGTTGTAGTATTGCGTGCTGCTCGTTGGAAGCACGTCGATTGCCACGTCCGCGTCAGGGGCGTTCGGAACGATTCCGTCTTGCCAGTTGCCGGCGTTGGTCCAGTCGCCGGCAATCGCGTTTTTCCAGGAGTACGTCGTCATCCGTGCTTTCTGCCTAATTTGTGCGTGGCGCGTGGGGAAGGGAGGTCAGCGATCCCGGATCAGGACTGCCGCTCCGTCGTCGGCTCACCGGAAGGCTGCGCCACGATTCGCCCTTCAAACCAAGATCGGTCCAAAATCCGTTTCATTGGATAAGACTTCCCTATTGCCCGGCTAACCGGTCCTACTGACCAGCCAAGGCAAGGCACGTGCCAGGTCGGTTTTAACTGATAATTCAGCTTGTTGGTTGGAGCACAAGCACGCGTAGGTCGAAAACCGTAAACTCCGCCGACACAGGGCGCTCGGCTCGGCGACCCGGCTCAGTGCGACCTGGACTCCGGCTATTCGAGGTCGCGGGCGGGCGGCTACGACCAGGAGACGAAGGCTGGAGCCGCTGGCTGCATCGCGCGGTCGACGGTATTCCGAGTGAGGCGCAGATCATGTATACGACATCTCCGGCGAGCGCCGCTCGCTGGAGTGGTCGCCGCCTTGGCTGCCCGGCTATCAGGGTGCCGCACCCGTGCGCATCGGCGACGCCGCAGCCGGCCAGTTGCAACTGTTTGGACGCTCCTCGCCCTGGCGAACGACCCCGGCTTGCTTCCCGGAGAGTACGATCCGCGCGCGGCGCGACAGGTCGGCAACTCCCGCAAGCGTTCTCCCACCTCGCGCTGATTGCGGCGGCGCTTAATCTAGCACGCGTCGCTGTCGAAGCGTGGCCAGCACAACCAGTCGATAGAGCCGTAGGGCGCCGGTCAGGCAATCAGCGATCAGCGCACAGTCCTCGATCCGCAGCGGCGGATTGTCGTCATGCGACGCATCTGTCGCTCCGCTCGTTTCAACTGATGCCATGATGCAAACGCCTGGCGCGATTTGAGCCCAACTTGGCTCTCATGGCTTGTAGTTCCTCGTGCCGGCGGCCACGCTATCCAGCGCGCCGGGTAAGAACGGCGGGGCTTGCGGCACACCCGGCGCCCGGATCTCCGTTCCTGAATCTTGCCAGCCGCCGCCGAGGGCGCGATAAAGTGCCACGACGTCGTTGGCGAGCGTCATGTCTGTCTGTACCAGTTGTTGGCGAGCGGAGACGAGGGTGCGCTCGGCATCGAGTACCTGGAGGAATGTCTGCATGCCGTGCTCGTATTGGTTGGTCGCAAGATACAGCGTGTCCTCCGCCGACCGCACCGTTTGCCGCAGCCTATCCCGTTCGGCGCGGTCGGTGCGGTATGCGACCAGGTCGTCCTCGACCTCGCGGAGCGCATTGAGAACCGTGCCGCGATAGCGGAGCGCCGACTCCACGGCTTGCGCCCGGGCGAGCCGCAGGCTTGCGGTCAGCTGGCCGCCCTGGAATATCGGCAGCGACAAGCTCGGACCGACTGAATAGAAATGGCTCGCCCAGTTCGTTAGATAGCTTGCGTCGATCGCTCGAATACCGAGATTTCCGGTGAGCGACACGTCCGGATAGAAGCTCGCAACCGCGACCCCGATGTTCGCCGTCGCGGCGTGGAGCTGAGCCTCAGCTTGACGGATATCCGGCCGACGCCGCGCCAGGGTGGACGGCACGCCCACGTTGACGATCGGCGGCAGGTCGGGCAGCGGGGCGCGCGGGGTCAGCTTGGCGTCGAGCGTACCCGGCGGTTGCCCAACCAGGACGCTGAGCTGGTTGATCGCCTGCTCTGCTTGTCTCTCGTACGAGGGCAGCTGCTGTTGGTAATTGTAGAGTTGCGTGCGCGCTTGGTCGACATCGAGGCCGGTGCCCAAGCCGCCCCGCTGCCGCCGCATCGTGAGCGTGAGCGAGCCCTCCGCCGCGCGGATGTTATCAAGCTGGCTGGCGGTGAGCGCCTGGGCGCCGCGAAGCTGCACATAGGCCTGCGCCACCTCGCTTTCCAGCATGATCAGCGCATCGTTGGTGGCCTCGCGCTGCGCTTGCGTGTTCGCCTCGGCTTGCTCGACGGATCGTCGCACCCGGCCGAACAGGTCAAGCTCCCAGGACGCGTCCAGCCCATACTGAAATAGATCGATCGGCTGCGTGATCCGATTGAGCAATCCGCCTCCGACTGAGCTGGCCTCGTTGCCAAGCCCGGGGCTGTATCGGTTCAGCGACGAGTTCTGGTCGGCAAGCGCGTTAAGCTGGCTGTAGGCTCCTTGGGACTCGAGAATACCCCTGATCCCGAGCTGCTCGCGCGTGTAGCTGGCCGTGCCGTTCAAGGTCGGCAGCCCGGCGGCCCGCGCCGCCACGATGCTTTGCCGCGACTCTTCGACGCGCAACACTGCTTGTTGCAGATCGAGGTTGCCGGCGATCGCCGTCTCGATGAGTTCGGTCAGCACCGGGTCGCCGAACAGCTGCCACCAGCGCGGGTCCGGATCGGTGGCTTGGCTCACGGCCCCGTCGCGAGCCGACGCGTCCTTCCACGCAAGATTGTCCGACCCCGCGGGAGGTTTGAAGTCCGGTCCGACCGTGCAGGCGCATAGTTCGATGAGGATGCAGAATATCAGGGCGCCTCGGCCGCTTCGCGTCACCCCGCGCCTCCGCTGCCCGAGCCTGGTGTGACGTTCGACATAAACACCGCGGCGACAGCTATGCTGAGCGACAGCAAGCCAATGATGAAGAAGACGTCCGTGTAGGCCAGCGTGGAGGTCTGCTCCTGCAAGATCTGGAATACCTGGCCCGGCGCTTCGAGCATCGCCTGCTCGGCGGTGCTGCCATACGATATAAACGCCTGCTCGACTTGCTGCAGCAGGACATTGTAAGGCTGGTTCGTCGGGTCGAGATACTTGACGAGGTGCGCCTGCCTGATCTGCAGATGATCGGTGACCAGCGCAGTTCCGACCGAGATGCCGACGCCGCCATAAACGTTGCGCGCCATCGTGAACAGGCTCGCCGCATCCTCCTGAAGCGCGGGCGGAATGGTGGAATACGCGCTCGCGCTGAGCGGCACGAACAAGAGCGCCAGCGCCGCCGTTTGTGCCGCGCGATACAGGGCGACATGGAAAAAATCGAGATCCGGGACGAGAGTCATCGAATAATAGCAGGACGCGGCGAGTGCGATGCCGCCAGCCGCGATGACCCATTTCACCGGGACCACGTTCAACACCTGGCTGACGATCGGGATCAGGATGCACAGGACAAGGGCGCCGGGCGCCAACACCCAGCCGGCCAACACCGAATTGTAGCCGAGCACATTCTGGGCAAAGATCGGCATGATGATGGCGCTGGCGTATAGCGAGAAGCCCATCATCGCCATGGACCACCAGGAGAGCGCGAAGTTTCGGTCCTTGAACACACGCAGGTTCACGGCCGGGTGCTTCCCGTAGGACAAATAAACCACGCCGCCGACGTAGCCGATCACCGACAGCACCAACATGAGACGAATGAAGTTGGAGGCGAGCCAGTCATAGTCCTCGCCGCGGTCTGCGCCGAGCTCCATGCAGCCGAGCGCTAGCGCGATGAAGACCGTCCCGATCCAGTCGAAGCGCGGAGCTTTCCGCACCGTCTCCGCCATCTCTGGCGGGTCCTTGACGAGGGCAACGACGCCGAAGATGGTCAAGATGCCGATCGGCACGTTGACCAGGAAAATCCAGTGCCAGGAATAATCGAAGGTGAGATAGCCCCCGATCAGCGGTCCTACGACCGGAGCGATGATGGTTGCGACCGCGGTGATCGAGAGCGCTCCCTGGCGCTTCTCGGGCGGGAAGGTATCGAGGATGATGGCTTGCTGCATCGGCTGCAATCCACCGCCGAACAAGCCTTGCAGTCCGCGGAAAATCAGCAGCTCGCCGAAGCTGGTGGACACTCCGCAGGCGAGCGAGGCCACGGTGAAGCCGATGATGGAGATAAGGAAGTATTTTTGTCGGCCGATCTGTTTGCTGATCGAGGCGGAGACAGTGAGCGTGATGCCGTTGGCGACGAGGTATGTCGTCAGCGTCCAGGCCGCATTGTCCGTGCTGACCCCGAGATCGCCGGCGATGTAGGGCAGCGAGACATTCACGATCGTGGTGTCGGTCACCTCCATGAACGCCGCGAGCGTCACCACGATGGCGATGAGATACGGATTAGACTTTCCGCTGCTGCCGCTCATCGTAAGTTCACCGTGGGCTCCACGGAGAGCCCGAGCGGCAAGCCTCCGCGTTGGTCGATCCCCTCGTCGATGAGGATCTTGACCGGCACGCGGCGGACGATCTTGACAAAGTTGCCGGTGGCGTTCTCCGACGGAAAGGTGGTGAATCGCGCGCCGGAGCCATGCTGAATGCTGTCGATATGGCCGCGCAGCTTGAGCCTGGGGTAGGCGTCGATGTTGACCGTGACCTTTTGTCCGACCCTCATGCGGTTGAGCTGGGTTTCCTTGAAGTTCGCGACCACCCAGGTTTCCGTCGGCACGAGATAGAAGATCTGCTGCCCGGCCTGCGCGTAGGTTCCGACGTCCACGTTGCGCCGGGTGACGATCCCGTCCTGCGGCGCCCGGATCTCCGTGTAGGACAAGTTCAGCTCCGCCTGCGCCAGGTTGGCCTCCGCTTGCTCGACCTGGGCTTCCCGCTGCTTGACGGTGCTCGATACGGCCTCGATGTTCTGTGGCACCAGGGAAGCGACCTTCAGCTGCGCTTGCGTTGAGCTGACCGTTGCATTGGCCGAGCGGAGTTGGCTAGTTGCCTGGTCCACGCTGGCCTGCGTGGTCGCCCGCTGATCGACGTTGTGCTGCCGCTTGTACTCGCGCTCCGCATTGAACTGGTTCGCTTGGGCTTGTTGCAGCTGCGCCTGCGATTGCTCCCGGTCGGCCGGATAGCGGACGCGCGAGATGTCGAAGTCGATCCGGGCGCTGGCCAGCTGGGCGCGCGCCAGGTCGAGGTTGGCGCGGGCTTGGTCGCGCGCGGTGATGTAGTCGCGCGGGTCGATCTTGATCATCAAGGCGCCTGCCTTGACGAGGGTGTTGTCGTCGACCTGCCGTTCGACGACGTAGCCGGAGACTTTCGGCGCGATGCTGACGGCGTTGCCTTCCGTGTAGGCGTCGTCCGTGGTCTCCTCGTTGCGCGTCAAGAACCAGTATGCCACGCCTGCTATTACCGTGAGAATGGCAACGATAATCAAAATGACGATTGGCCAGCGGCTCCTCTTTTTACCCTCGTCGTTGTTCTCGCCCTTCTTGTCCTCGCCTTCGTCGTCCTTGCTCTGATCCTCCTTGTCGTCGCGACGACCCTTCTGATTTTTTTTCTTGTCTTCGTCGTCCCTGTCGTCATCGAGTCCTTTCGGCGTCCCGTCGTCGCGACGACCCGTCCGGCCGGTGCTCCCCTTCGCCGTTTCGAAACTCTGGGCTGGCAGAGGCACTTGCGCCTGGTCAACTGCTTCGTCGCGCGACGAAGCAGTAGCAAAGTCCACTTGGTCTGTGTCGAGGCGCATCGTTAGCCTTTCCAATCCAAGACGACCAACCAAGGGTTGCGGCACCTCAAGGCGACAGGCGAGTTTCGACGAGGACGCCCCCTATGCGAGACTAGACTCGCAAAACCTATCGCGTGGAATTCCGCTTGCGGTCAAGTCGATTTTCGGGCGCCCCGACGGTTGCGGCGCCGCTTTCGATTGCTTCTCGATCACAACCCGCTCAGGCTGCGGTCTCATGGGGAGTACGTGAGATCTGACAATGGCGAAGCAATCGGCAGAGCTGCCGGCAGTTGGGACTTCCTACGAGCCGAAAAGAGAGCGCGGCCGGCTCCGAGTGGAAGCCATTTTCGACGGAGCCGCCGAGGTATTCGCCGAGAAGGGTTTCGATTCCGCTACTATGACGGAGATCGCGACGCGGTCGCACACGGCGATCGGATCGCTCTACCGATTTTTCCCGACCAAGGAATCACTTGGAGAGTTCATCACCGCGCGAGCCGTGCAGCACGTCGAACGCGAGTTCGCGGCCATAGTGGAACGCGCCGGAGATCTGTCTCCAGCCGCGTTGGCCGATGAGCTGTTCGACGCTAAGCTCTCTCTCGCGAAGCACAGAGCCGCTGCCGTCGCATTCGCCGAAGCGCGAGGCTTTCATGCCAGGACGCGCCAGCAGGTCGTTACGACCATGCGCGACCAGATCGCGAAAATGCTGGTTACCGGGATCGCCGGCCTGTCACGGGCGAGAGCCAAGGCCGTTGCCGTCGTGGTCGTGCACATACTCGAGGCGGCTGCCGCCATCAACGAGGAGCAAGCGGCGGACCGGGATCGTGCCCTCGCCGAAATGCGCGAGTTATGTCGAATGTACATCTCGTCCCGGTAAGCGCGCTTCACGCTTTCGCCTCCAACCGCCTTGCCGCCGAAGCCACCTTCCCGCAGTGTTGGCAGGAAACAGGGGAGCGAGAGTGTGACCGGGCGGCTGTTCGACGGGCTCAAGGTGATCGACTGCGCGAGCTACATCGCGGCACCCGCCGCCGCGACCGTGTTGTCGGACTTCGGCGCCGACGTCATCAAGATCGAGCCGCTTGGCCCCGGCGACCCGTACCGCCAGCGCGCGCAAACCCCCGCGAGCGGGTATGTTCATCCCGTCAGCCCCAACTGGGTGCTCGACAATCGCAACAAGCGCGGCTTGGCGCTCAATCTCGCGACCGAGCCGGGTCAAGCGGTCCTGCGCCGGCTGGTGGCGGGCGCGGACGTGTTCATCACCAACTTCCCACGGCCGGTGCGGCGTTCGCTTCGTATCACGCACGAGGATCTCGCCCCGCTCAACGAGCGGCTGATCTACGGGTCCTTCACCGGCTACGGGGAAACCGGGCCGGAAGCGGAGAAGCCGGGCTTCGATGCGACAGCCTGGTGGGCGCGGTCCGGCCTGATGCACCTGGTCCGCGCCGGCGAGAGCACGGTTCCCGCGCGCTCGCTCGCCGGCATGGGCGACCATCCATCGGCGATGGCGATGTACGCCGCGATCGTCACCGCGCTCTATCAGCGCGAGCGCACCGGCCTCGGCGGCCAGTGCGGCTCCTCCTTGCTGATGAACGGATTGTGGGCGAATGGCTGCCAAGTGCAGGCGGCGTTGTGCGGCGAGACGGTGACGGTGCAGCCGGAGCGCGCCCGGGCGCCCGGGCCGTTGCGCAATCTTTACCGCTGCGCCGACAATCGCTGGCTGCTGCTGTCCATCGTCGGCGACGACCGGCGCTGGAGCCGGGTTCGCGCGACGCTTGCCTCCGATCTGCTCGACGATGAACGGTTCGGAACGGCGAACGGACGGGCGCGCCATGCGGAAGCGCTGACCGCCGCGCTCGATGTGATCTTCGCCGAGCGCCCGCTCGCCGAGTGGCGCGCGATCCTCGACGCTAGCGGCCTCGTGTTCGGCATCGTGACCGAGATGGACGATATTCCGAAGGACCGGCAGATGCGCGAGAGCGGCGCGCTGGTGCCGTTCGACGGCGATGGCCTGCTCACCGTCACCAGCCCGCTCTGGGTCGCGGGGCAGGACAAGGTGGCACCCCGACCCGCACCGCGCGTGGGGGAGCACAGCTATGCGGTGCTGCGCGAGACGGGCTACGCGGACGGCGAGATCGACGCGATGCGCGTCGCTGGCGTGATTGCCTGAAAGCGGGTTGGCCGTCATAAATGTAGGGAGCGAGGCGATGGCCGAATACCAATTCTGCAAAGTGGAAGACGAAGGCCGGCTGCGGATCGTGACCTTGAACCGTCCCGAGGTGCTGAACGCGCTGCACAGCGACGCGCATCACGAACTCGAACAGGTGTGGGACGAGTTCGCCGCGCGTGACGACCTTTGGGTCGGCATCGTCACCGGCGCGGGCGACCGCGGGTTCTCCGCGGGCAACGACCTCAAGGTGCAGGCAGAAGGCCGGCGCGGGCCGCCTGCGCGC
>CAXUIE010000003.1:16065-35663 GCA_964250825.1 uncultured Acidisphaera sp.
TCTCCGCGGGCAACGATCTGAAGCACCAGGCGGGCGGCGGCGAGATGAAGAGTCCGAAGAGCGGGTTCGCCGGGCTCACCTCGCGCTTCGATCTCGACAAGCCGCTGATCGCGGCAGTCAACGGGGTCGCGATGGGCGGCGGCTTCGAGATCGCGCTCGCCTGCGACATCATCGTCGCCGCCGCCAACGCGCGGTTTGCCCTCCCCGAGCCGCGCGTCGGATTGATCGCGGGCGCCGGCGGCGTGCATCGCCTGCCCAGAACCATCCCGATCAAGCTCGCGATGGGCATGATGCTGACCGGCCGGCACGTCCCGGCGCAAGAAGGAAAGGAGCTCGGGTTCGTCAACGAGGTGGTGCCGGAAGGCCAAGCGCTCCAAGCGGCCAAGCGATGGGCCGGGCTGATCCTGGAGTGCTCGCCGCTTGCGGTGCGCGCGACGAAGCAGGCCGCGTATCAGGGTCTCGACGCGGCGTCGCTCGAGCAGGCGATCCGCACGGTTTATCCGGCGCAGAAACGCAACGCGGAAAGCGAGGACTACGTCGAGGGCCCGCGCGCGTTCGCCGCCAAGCGCAAGCCGAACTGGCAGAACAAGTAGGAAACGCGCGATGGCGCTCCACATCGACTACTATGTTTCGCTCAACTCGCCCTGGACGCATCTCGGCGCCGGGCGCATCGAGGCGATGACGGCGACGCACGGCGCCACGTTGCGCATCTGGCCGGTGGATTTCGGCGCGATCTTCCCGGCGAGCGGCGGCTTGCCGCTGCCGAAACGCTCGCCGCAACGACAGGCGTATCGCATGATGGAGCTGCCGCGGTGGCGCGATCATCTCGGCATCCCGATCAACGTCCAGCCGAAGCATTTTCCCGCAAACGAGAAGCCCGCCGCGTGCTGCGCCATCGCGGTGCGCGAGACCATGGGCGACGCCCCCGCGATCGCGCTGGCGCACCGCGTGCTTCGCGCCCTCTGGCAGGAGGACAAGGACACGGGCGACCCGGCGACGCTCGCCGACCTCATCGACGAGGTTGGGCTCGACGCGGACGCGGTGATGAAGCTGGGAGCGGAGCGGCGCTGGGCCGAGCGACGCGAGATCGACACGCGGGCCGCCCTCGCGCGCGGCGTGTTCGGCGCGCCGAGCTACGTCATCGGCGACGAGATATTCTGGGGTCAGGACCGGCTCGAGTTTGTCGAGCGCCGGCTGGCGCGGGGATAAGCATGGAGGCCCGACCATTGCCGAAGCAACTACCGACGGTTCTCGATTTCACTGGCCGTCGCGTGCTCGTAACCGGCGCCGCCAGCGGGATCGGACGGGCGACGGCGCAGGCGCTTGCCGAGCTCGGCGCGGAGCTGGTCCTCTGCGACCGTCAGTCGCTGGCGGAAACTCGCGCGCTCGCGGAGAGCGCCGGCGCGCGCTGCATCGAGGCGCAGGGCGACCTCACCGACGGTTCGTTCATGACCTCGCTTTTCGCGCGATCGGATCCATGCGCTCGCGCACTGCGCGGCGATCCTCGAGGGGCGGCCTTGGCGAGAGGATGAGGCGTTTCGCGACAGGTTCCATCGCGTGCTGGACGTCAACGTGCGCGTCCCGCTCGAGCTCGCCGCGGCCGCGACCGATCACATGGCCGAACGCGGCGGAGGCAATATCGTGCTGGTGGGCTCGGTCGCTGGCCGCTCCGGCGGCACCTCGCCCAACACGCCGCCAGACTACGCCGCCTCCAAGGGCGCCGTTCACACGCTCATCCGCCTTCTCTCACGGAACGCGGTCGCGCGCGGCGTGCTGGTGAACGGCGTGGCGCCCGGCCCGGTCGAGACGGCGATGACCCAAGGCATGGATCTCGGCCCGCAGGTGCCGATCCGGCGCATGGCGCGGCCGGCGGAGCTCGCCTGGCCCATAGCCTTTCTTTGCTCCCCGGCGGCGAGCTACATGTCGGGCGCGCTGATTGACGTCAATGGCGCCAGCTTTGTCGGCTGAATCGGAGCCCCTATGCCCAAGACACCCGACTACTTCCAAGGCAAGACCGTCCTCATCACCGGCGCGGCGAGCGGGATCGGCCGCGCGACCGCGCTGATCTTCGCGCGCGAGGGAGCGAACGTCGTTTGCGCCGACATCGACGCCGACGGCGCCCGCCGCACCGCCGAACAGGTGACCCAGCGCGGCCCCAAGGCGCTCGCCGTCGTGACGGACGTGACCAAGCGCGAGCAGGTCAACGACATGGTCCGCCGCGCTATCGAGACGTTCGGGGCGGTGAACTTCCTGTTCAACTCGGCCGGCGCTGCGCTGCGCCGGTCGAAGTTCCTCGACATCGACGACGCGCTGTTCGAGCAGACCTACGCGCTCAACGTCAACGGCGTGTTCTACGCCATGCAGGCGATTTTGCCGCACATGCTGGAACGCGGGCATGGGGTGATCGTCAACGTCGCCAGCATGTCGCACAAGCGCGGCGGCCCGGGCACGTCCGTGCACTACGCGTCGGCGAAGGGTGCCGTGCTCACCATGACGCTTGGCGTCGCGCGCGAGTTCGCGGACCGCGGCATACGCTGCCTGTCGATCTCGCCCGGCCCGATCGACACGCCGTTCCAGGCGGCGGCGCAGACCGCGCCCGAGGTGATCCAGCGCTTCCGCGACGACGTGCCGATGAAGCGGTTCGGCGAGCCCGAGGAGATCGGCGAGCTGGTGCTGTTCATGTGCTCGGACGCTTGCGAGTACATGACCGCCGACACGGTGTACGTGAACGGCGGCGGCGGCTGGCGGTAGGCTTGCAGTAGGCTTGCAATAGGCCCGGATCTCGACCGCCCCCTCGCGTCATGGCCCGCGAACGGGGGCCCAGGCGACCCGCGCAGTTGCGATTGTAACCGGCCGGAATGCCGCTTTCGCAGGGGTGGCGGAAGCGATGCGCGGAACGGCGGAAGAAGCTCGACTGCTCAGGCGCGCTTGACGTTCCAGAACATCACAAAGCCGTTCGGCACGTCGGTGATCGTATCGCGATAGGCGGTGGTGGTGAGCACCTGCCCGAGCGGCGCGTAGGGCACGTCCACCAACGCTTGCTGCTGCAGCTCGACCGCGATCTTCTGCTGCGCCGCAATGTCAGGGGCGCCGATCCATTGGGTGCGCAGCTCCTCGATCCGCGGGCTGCTCGGCCAGCCGGGCACGCCGCCGCTCGCGCCCTGGCCGCGCAGAAAGGCATGGCCGACCGGGTTGTATTGGTCGAGCCCGGCCCAGAACGTGTTGAACACACTCCAACCGCCCTGGTCCGTCGGCTCCTTCTTGGCGCGGCGCTGCACAACCGAGCCCCAATCCATCGCTTGGTAATCGACGTTGAGTCCCGCCTTGCTCATCGCGTCGGCGCAAACATCGGCGAGCGCCTTGAGGATCGGGAAATCAGTCGGCGCCAGCAGAACGACCTTTTCCCCTTTGTAGCCCGCCGCCGACATCTCCTTCTTCACGGCGTCGTAGTCGCGCTTGCTGGTGAAAACGTCGAGGCCGGCGTCGCTCGCCATCGGCGTGCCGGGGCAGAACACCCCGCTTGGCACGTGCCGCATCTTCGGGTCGTCGCCCGCGACGGCGATCGCGAAATCGTCCTGGCTGATCGCTTTCAGCAAGGCCCGCCGGACGCCAGGGTTGTTGAACGGCACGGTGAGATGGTTCAGCCGCATGCAGGCCATCAGGCCCGTCGGGTCCTGCACGGCGACCTTGATGTGGCCGTTGCGGGTCAGCAGCGGGAGGAGGTCGTTGGTTGGGTTTTCCCACCAATCCACTTCGTTGCTTTCGAGCGCCGCAGCGGCGGTGGCGGGGTCCTGGATGATCTGCCATTCGACGCGGTCGAAGTTGACTATCTTGGGGCCGGCCGTCCAGTCCGGCGTGCCATGCTCGCACGGTTTGTAATCGGCGAAACGCTCGTACACGAGAAGATGGCCGGGAACCCGCTCGCGCGCGTTGAACCGATAGGGTCCGCTGCCCGTCATCTCGGTGACCTGCGTGAACGCGTCCGTCTTGGCGAGCCGTTCCGGCATCATTGCGCAGAAATTCGTGGGCGATTTGCCGAGCGCGGTTGGCAGCAACGGAAACGGGTTCTTCAAGCGAAACTGGATGGTCTTGTCATCGGGCGCCGAGAGCTCGTCGGTGTAGCCGAGCAAGGTCTGGCCGAACGCGTCGCGCTTGCCCCAGCGCGCGATGCTCGCGACACAATCGCGGGCCAGCACGGGCGCGCCGTCGTGCCACTTGAGCCCGTCCCGGAGCGTGATCCTCACCAGCTTGCCGTCGTTCTCGACGGTGTGCCCGGCCGCCATCTGCGGCGAGGGCGCGAGCCTGCCGTCGGTGCCGTAAAGGGTGTCGAACACCATGTAACCGTGATTGCGCGTGACGTAGGCGGTGGTCCAGATCGGGTCCAGCACCGTCAAGTCGGATTGCGGAATGAACTTGAGAACGCGGCTGCCTTCGGCGCGGATTACGCGGGGTGCGGCGAGGGCTGCCACACCTACGCCAGTCACTCCAAGGAAGGTCCGTCGCTGCATGTCGGGCTGCTCTCCTGTAAGTTTAACCAGATACTACGGCGCATGATCGGGCAAAGCGACTGCCACCCCAGATCCCGGCGGCCGGGGCGAATGTTGAAGGAGAAGACTGCATGCAAGAAGCGCCAGGACGGCCGGGCATCGGCCCACGCGGGACGTCCAGCGACAAGGACGGGGTCGGGACCGCGCTGTCGTCGTTGAGCCGGGTGTGGTTCACCATCAGCCATGGCATCCTGAACGAGATCTATTACCCGCGCGTCGACCAAGCCTGCACACGCGACCTCGGCTTACTGGTTTCGGACGGCGCGGGCTTCTTTTCGGAGGAAAAGCGGGACACGAACCACGTCGTGGCCCGCTTGGAGGACGGCGTGCCGGCCTTCAAGCTGACCAACACCTGCGCGGGCGGCCGCTACCGCATCGTCAAGCGGATCGTTTCCGACCCACGGCGCGACGTGGTGCTGCAGTCGATCCGCTGCGAAACCATGAAGGGAGGCCCGCTGCGGCTGTTCGCCCTCCTGTCGCCGCACCTGGTGAATGGCGGGGCGCACAACCGCCTGGACGAGCGACTACAAGGGATGGCCGATGCTGTTCGCCGAAGGGCATTTTTTTCCCGGGCGAGACGCGTGATGTATTCTCTCGAGCGGAGCGGCCGAGCGATCCGGCGCCCTACGGAGTTCCATGACCAAGTTCGGCATCGGCCAGCCAGTCCGCCGCTTCGAGGATCCTCGGCTGTTGCGAGGACAGGGGCGCTACGTCAGTGACGTGGACTTGGCCGGTCAGGCCCATGCGGTCGTTCTCAGGAGCCCACACGCCCACGCCCGCATTGTCTCGCTCGATGCGCAAGCGGCTCGCGCCTTGCCCGGCGTAGCGGCGGTGCTTACGGAAGCCGAGCTGGGCGAGGACGGGCTCGGCACCATGACCGTGAACATTCCGCGCAAGCGCCCGGACGGCAGCCCCATGTTCTACTCGCCGCATCCGGGCCTGGCGCGCCGGCGCGTGCGGCATGTTGGCGATCCGATCGCGATGATCGTCGCCGACACGCAAGCGGTCGCGCGCGACGCGGCGGAACTGGTCCGTGTCGAATACGACACCTTGCCTTCGGTCACCGACACCGCCCAAATCCTTGCGCCGGGTGCGCCCTCGGTCTGGGACGAATGTCCGGACAATCTTTCGCACATCTTCGAGCTGGGCAACGCTCAAGCGGCGGAAGCCGCGATCAGCCACGCGGCCCATGTGATCCGCCGACGCTTGGTTATCTCACGGGTCTACGCCCAGTTCATGGAGCCGCGTGGCGCAATCGGCGTGTACGACCCGGGCGAGGACCGCTACACGCTTTACGCCGACGTCCAGTATCCGCATCGGGTGCGCGACGCGCTTGCGCGTAACATTTTCAAGGTTCCGGAAAGCAAAATCCGCGTGATCGCTGGCGACGTCGGCGGCGGGTTCGGCACCAAGGGCTGGCAATACGCCGAGCATCGCCTCGTGCTGTGGGCAGCAAAACGGCTGCGGCGGCCGGTCAAATGGTCCTGCACGCGTAGCGAGGCAATCGAGGCCGACGAGCACGCGCGCGACAACATCATCAACGCGGAACTGGCGCTCGATGCCGCCGGCAAGTTTCTGGCGTTGCGCGCGCGCACCATCGTCAACGTCGGCGCGTACATTTCGGCCGACCGCAACCTGCTTTCCACCTTCGGCAATGTCGGCACGCTCACCGGCGTGTACGACATCCCCGCGGCGTATGCGCATGTCAGCGTCGCGTTCTCCAACAGTAACCCAACCGCGCCTTATCGCGGCGCGGGACGGCCGGAGTCGATCTACGTCATCGAGCGCTTGATCGACGACGCGGCGCGCGAACTCGGCATGGATCGTGTTGACCTTCGGCGCAGGAATCTCGTCGCGGATGCGCGCATGCCTTACCGCAACGCGTTCGGGGTGAACTACGACTGCGGCGCATTTGAACGCGGCATGGATGCCGCGTTGGCGCTAGCCGACTACGACGGCTTCCCGGCCCGACGCGAGCAGTCTCGCTCGCGCGGCCGTTTGCGCGGCATCGGGATCGCCAACGCCATCGAGCGCGCCGCCTCGCCGGGGCTCGAGTTCGCGGAGATCCGCTTCAATCCGGGCGGGTCGGCGATGGTGCTCATGGGCAGCAAGAACCAGGGCCAGGGGCACGAGACGATCTTCAAGCAGATCGCGCACGAGAAGCTGGGGCTCGATCCGCACGAGGTCCATTACATCGACGGCGACACCGATCGCGTCGCGTTCGGCATCGGCACCATGGGTTCGCGCTCGACAGTGATCGGCGGCACGGCGCTTACCGTGGCCGCCGACAAGGTGATCGCCAAGGGGAGAAAGATCGCGGCGCACCTTCTGGAGGCGGCCGAGGCGGATATCGACTTCGCGGCCGGTCGGTTCACAGTCGCCGGAACGGACCGCGCCCTGACGATCAAGGAAATCGCCATCGCCGCGTTCCAGCCGGCAAAGCTGCCGCCGGGTCTCGAGCCCGGGTTGTACGAGACAGGGACGTTCACGCCAAAGCAGGATACGTTCCCGAACGGGTGCCATTTATGCGAGGTCGAGGTCGACCCCGAGACGGGCGCCGTCGAGCTGCTGTCCTACGCGGTGTCCGACGACGTCGGCACCGTCATCAACCCGCTCGGGTTGAAGGGGCAGATCCAGGGTGGCGTCGCCCAGGGGCTCGGGCAGGCGTTGATGGAGCAGGTCGTCTACGATCCCGCCTCGGGCCAGCTTCTTTCCGGCAGCTTCATGGACTACGCGATGCCGCGGGCGGACACGACGTGCAACGTCGCGGTGGTCAGCAACGGCGTGCCGACCGCGCTTAACCCGCTCGGCGCCAAGGGAGCGGGCGAGGCGGGGACGGTTGGCGCGCTGCCGGTTGTGATCAACGCGGTCCTGGACGCGCTGACGCCGCTCGGGGTCCACGCCTTGGACATGCCGGCAACCAGCGCCCGCGTGTGGAACGCGATCGAACTGGCCAGAAGCCCGCGCTTGGAGCGTATGGTAAGTCGCCCGACCTTATCAACGGCTGAATAGGAGTAGCGATGGACAATCCCGAGAAGGCGGACGATCTCCCGACCGGCCTCGCGTTGAGCGCGTTGCATCCGCTGTTCCGCGAGCATCCCAACGTCGTGCTCGACCGGCTGCGCGCCGCCGAGCCCGTGCACCGGGACCGGCAGTTCGATCGCGTGTTCCTGTCGCGTCACGAGGACGTGCGCGCGGTCACGAGCGACCGCAGCTATGCCGTGGACCCACGCAAGGCGCGGGAAGGCGCGTTCTCCCGCGTGGTGCTTGGCCTCGATCGCGAGACGACGTTCGAGCCGACCATGCTTCACAGCGATGATCCGGACCATAAGCGGCTGCGCGGGCTGGTCAGCCAGGCGTTCAACCAGCGCTCCATCGATGCGTTCCGGCCCCGCATCCAGGAGATCGCCGCCCAGTTGCTCGATGCGGTGCGCGATGCGGGTGCGTTCGACGTGATCGCCGCGTATGCCGCCCCGCTTCCCACGATCGTCATTGCCGAGATGCTCGGCGTCGATCCGGCCGACCAGGGAGCGTTCAAGCGCTGGTCGGATGCGTTGGCGCACAGCTTCAACCCCGTCCGAACCTCCGAGCAGAACGCCAATCTGCAAACCGGTCAGATGGGGCTCGCAGGCTACTTCAAGGCGGCGGTCGATGCGCGCCGCGCCGAACGCGGCCACGATCTCGTGAGCGCGCTCGTGTCCGCGGAGGAGCAGGGCGACCGGCTCTCGGAGCGCGAGATCATCGGCACCTGCAACCTGCTGCTCGCGGCGGGCAACGTGACCACGACCGACCTGATCGGCAACGGCGTGCTGGCGTTGCTCCGCCATCCGGCCGAGCTCGCCAAGCTCCGCGCCAAGCCCGAGCTCGCGCGCAACGCGGTCGAGGAGATGCTGCGCTTCGATCCGCCCGTCGCGCAAACGAGCCGCATCACGACCGGCCCGCGTGAGATAGGCGGGGTGAAGCTGGAAGCCGGGGAGACGGTCACGGCATCCTTGATCGCGGCGGGGAACGATCCGGCGGTGCACGAGGAGCCGGGCCGGTTCGACATCGAACGGCCCGAGCCGCGGCATTTGGCGTTCGGCGGCGGGGTGCATTTCTGCCTGGGCGCGCCGCTCGCGCGGGCGGAGGCGCAGATCGGCATTCCGCTGCTGTTCGAGCGGTTCCCGAATCTTCGCCTGGCCGATGACCGGAAGGTGGAGCGCAAGGACGCGCCGGTGTTCAACGGAGTTAAGGAGTTGTGGGTCAGACCATAGCCTCGTGTCTACGGCCGATACGAGAACTTCGCGGGCCCGAGCAGTGCGGGCAATAGCGGGCGGACGAGCGCGAGCCACGTGCATAGCAGCGGGCGCGTATTGCGCGGGTCGATGATGTCGTGAATCGCGAACGCTTCCGCCCGCGCGAATGGCGTTTGCCGCGCGGCGAAGCGCTCTTCCAGCTCCTCGCGTAACGCGGCGGGGTCTTCGGCGGCGGCGAGCTCGCGGCGGAACGCGACCGCGACGCCTCCCTCCACCGGCAACGGCCCCATCTCGGCCGACGGCCAGGCGAGCACATGCGCGTCCGGCCCGAAATGCGCCGCCGCAGCCAGCCCCATGCTCTTGCGCACGATCACCGTCGCCCAGGGCACGCTGCAAAGCGAAGCGGCGAGCACGGCGGCGGCCCCGGCGCGCAACGTGCCTTCGCGTTCGGCATCCGGTCCGATCATGAAGCCGGGCTCGTCCACGAAGGTGATGACGGGAAGGTGAAACGTTTCGCAGAACTCGACGAACCGCCGCATCTTGCGGGCGCCAGCAGCTGTCATTGTGCCGGCGGCATGGCGGCAATCGTTGGCGAACACCCCGACCGGCACGCCACCCAGCCGCGCGAGCACGGTGATGATCCCCGGCGCGTGGCCGCGCCCCATCTCGAAGACCGAGTCGCGATCGAGCACCGCATGGAGAATGCGTCGCATGTCGTAGATGCGCCGGCGATTGGTCGGCACGATCGCCGCGAGCGCTTCGTCGCGGCGGTCGAGGTCGTCGTCCGGCGGGGTCGCGGGAGGCAGCTCCCACACGTTGCGCGGCAGATACGAGAGGAATCGGCGGATTGATGCGAAGGCGGCGGGCTCGTCCTCGACCACGTCGTCGATCACCCCGCTCTTGCCGTGCAACCCAGCACCGCCGAGTTTGTCCTTGCTCACCGTCTGCCCCAGCGCGCGCTCGACCAGCGCCGGGCCTCCGGCCATGACCTGCGACGTATGGCGCGTCATCACGCTGTAATGCGATGACACGAGGCGCACGGCGGGCAAGCCCGCGACCGCGCCGAGGGCGGCCGAGACCACCGGCACCGTGGCGAGCGCGCGTCCCACGGAAGCAAAGCGCGGCGACTCGAACACCGGCGCGGGCAGCACAAGCGGCCCGGCCTTGCCGCCGCCGCCGGTCACACTGCCGCCCGCGCCCTCGTGCAGCCGGATCAGCGGGATGCGATACCGGCAGGCGATCTCCTCCGTGTGGACGCTCTTGCGCAGGCCGGCGGGCGAAGGCGAACCGCCCGCGATGGTGAAATCCTCGCCGCCGACGACGCAATCCCGCCCGTCCACCCGGCCAGTCCCGAGCACGAAGTTGCCAGGGGTGAAATCGACGAGCTTGCCCACATCGTCGCGCTCGGCGTGGCCCGCTAGCGCGCCGATCTCGCGGAAACTGTTAGGGTCGAGCAGTTCATTGATCCGCTCCCGGATGGTGAGCCGGCCGTGCGCGTGCTGGCGCGCGATCCCTGCTTCGCCGCCGCCCGCGCGCGCGATCTCGCGCATCCGCTCGGTTTCGCCGAGCCGGTCGTCCCAGCTCACGAGGTCAGCGCGTCCGCGTATCCAAGCTCGGCCAGGATCTCGCTCGTGTGCTCGCCCAAGGCGGGCGCGCTGCGGCGGATGCTGGTCGGCGTGGCGGAGAACCGGGCGGCCGCGCGCGTCTGCCGCAGCCGGCCAGCCGCCGGGTGCTCGGTTTCGACGATGATGTCGTTGGCGAGCACTTGCGGGTGCTTGATCACCGCGCCGCGCGTCAGCACCGGAGCGCAGGGCACGCCCGCTTCGTTCAGGCGATGCAGCCACTCCGGGCCGGGACGCGTGAGCAGCACGTCCTGGATCATCTGCAGGCGCTCGTTGATGTGCCTTTGCCTCAGCGCGGGCGTGGCGAAGCGCGGGTCCTCGTGCCATTCGGGACGCTCGAGCGCGCGGGTGAGGGCCGACCATTCGCGGTCGGTTTGCACCGCAGCACTTATGTAGGTGCCGTCGCCGGTCTCGTAGATCAGGTCGATGAAGCTCGCCGCCTCCGCTTGCGGGAACTCGTCGCCGACGAAGGTTTGGCTGCCCATGTCCGAGGCCCAAAGGAAGCCGAGGATCGCGTCCAGCATCGACAACCGTACATGCTGGCCTTCTCCGGTGCGCTCGCGCGCGAGCAGGGCCGCCGTGATCGCCTGCGCCGCCGTCATTGCCGTGTGCTTGTCGGGAACGATGGTGCGCACCAGCCGCGGCCGCGCCTCGTCCGACCCCCCTTGGATTGTCGCGAGGCCGGCGACGGCCTGCACGAGCGGGTCGTAGACCGGCTTGCCCGCATACGGGCCGGTTTCTCCGAAACCGCTGATCGAGACGTAAACGATGGACGGTGCGACGGCCCGGATCGCGTCCTCCCCGGCGCCCACCCGATCGGCGACACCGGGGCGAAAGTTCTGCACCAAGACATCGGCGGTGGCCGCCAGCCGGAGCAGCGCCTCGCGGCCGAACGGCGTCTTGAGGTCGAACGTCACCGAACGCTTGTTGCGGTTGTTGTTGAGGAACGAGGCCGAAAACCCGCCTCGTCGGTTGTTCGCCGCGCGCGTGTGATCTCCACCGTCCGGAGCCTCGACCTTGATGACGTCGGCGCCCTGGTCGGCCAGCAGCATGGTGGCGAGCGGTCCCGAAATCATCGTGGTGAGGTCGATGATGCGATAGCCGTGCAATGGACCCGGCATGGATACGGCTCCCTAGGTTGCAGTTTCAGCACCGCGCGTGCCTGATCGACGGTATCGCGGGCCGCCCAGCCGGTCGAGCCATCGGGCCGACCGCCGAGATCAACCTCCGTATGCGCCCGGTTTTGACGGCCTTTTAACTTTCCCAACGGCTAGGTCGTCTTCGCAAGCAATGGCGAACCACCGCGCGCCCTGGATGCGGCCGAGCGTGAAATCCGTGTCGCGCACCGCGACCGCCCCGGGCTCGGGTTGCTGGTGAGTCCTCCCGCCAGCAGCTTCGGTGCGACTGCTTTCCATTACGCTCAGCCGCCGAATGGATCGACCGGACGCCTTCTTCGCCGGCGTGGCTGCCGCGACGGTCGATCTCGGCTGGCCCCGCAGCCTTTCGGATTCGCTGCGCCTCGGCCCCCGCGACGTCGTGGCGCTCGCCAGCGTCGACGGTCGGCTGATCATGCGTCGCCCGTTCGACGCGGCTGATGTCGGGCGTGAGTTGCGTGATTTCCGGCGTATTTCAGCAATGGCTGCGAACGATTGCGGAAACGCAGACAACGACGGCGAGGTTAGACGGAGCCGGCTACACGCTTATCGCAGGTTCACCGGGTTGCCGCTCATCCTCTACGTTGGCTTATCGGCCAAGCAGATCGAGGCCGGCGTGGTCGGCAAACGTTGGGCGCACGGCGGCATGTTCGCTGCGTTCCTGGACTTGCAATTCCTGCTTGGAGGCATCCTTGCGAGGAAAATACGACGGCGCGGCATGGCGGACGACGGGACGCGGCTGGCGCAGGAAGCGGCCCGCGCGAGCGACGCCAAGTTCCAGGTATTTTGCCAAGCTGGCCGGCTTGTCCATGGTGCTCGGCTTCGCCCGCCAGTCTGGCGGCGACCTTTCCATGCGGAGCGGGCCGGGGCAGGGGACGTGCGTGGAGTGGTGGCTGGTCCGGGCCGAGCCGCGAGGCGGGGTAAAGGGACACTTATCGAGCGGAGATAAAGGCCCGCTGCGCCTGTCGGACTCGACCGCGGAAAAGATGGACGCGGCTTAATCGCTCGGAAGCGCTCGCCGCGCTTGCTCAAACTGAACTTCCTAGTAGCCTTGGCTCTGGACTTTTTTCGCCTTGCGCTATGTGGCTTACACATACAAACGGGATACGGAGGAACGATGACTGTTTTGCGCGCGCTATTGACCGGCGCGGCTGTGCTGGCGGCAACGCCCGTTTTTGCCGAGGGCGATCCCGCTCATGGCAAGGTTGTGTTCAACCAGTGTCTCGTTTGCCATACAATTGAGCCCGGCAAGTGGAAGATCGGCCCCAGCCTTTACGGCGTCATCGGGCGTCACTCGGCAAGCTTGCCCGGCTACCAGTACTCGCAGGCGATGCAGAAATACAACGTGACGTGGAGTCCCGAAACGCTGGAAGCCTACCTTCCGGCGCCGATGAAGGCTGTCCCCGGCACGAAGATGACGTTTGCTGGCCTGCCGAACGAGAAGGACCGGCAGGACGTGATCGCGTATCTCGAAACCCTGAAATAGCTTACGGCCGTGGCCGGGGATGTGCCCGGCCACGGCCGGTCGGATCAGGCGATCAGCCGCCGATATAGGTGCCACGTCGCGTGGCCCAGCACCGGCATGATGACGGCCAGCCCCACCAGCAATGTCGCGGAGCCAATGGCGAGCCCGATGGCCACGACCAGTCCCCAGGCCGCGATCGCAGCCGGGTTCATCATCACCGCCCGGATGGAGGTTTGCACGGCCACCGAGGCTTCCTCGCCGGGACTGGAGCCCACGTTGCGGTCAACCAGCAACGGGATCGACACGACGCCGAGCGTCAGCGCGACCAAGGCGAACATGAAACCCGCCCCGGTTCCATAAACGAGCAGTGCTCGCCCGGCATGGGTCCCGAACGTTGCTTGCAGAAGCTCGGTCGCGGAATCCGCCCCGACGCCGGCGAGCGTCTCGTTGTAGATGATCTTGGCCAGCACAAGCCAAACCACGAACAGCACGCCGAGCATCCCGCCCAGGATGAGAATGGAAGCGATGCGCGGCGAACGGAACACGTCAAACGCGTTCCGCCATGAGACAGGGAGGCCACGCTCACGCCGCCGGCTCATCTCGTAGAGCCCAACGGCCGCGATGGGTCCGAGCAGCGCGAAGCCGCCGATCAGCGGGTAAAGCAGCGGCATCGCATTATAACCGGACGCGATGCGGCCGAGCACGAGGCCCATCACCGGATACACAAGGCCCAGAAAGGCGAGGTGGGTCGGGTTGGCGCGGAAATCCGCCCATCCGAGGGCAAGCGCCTCGCCGACATCTGCTAACCCGATCCGCCGGACTACGGGACGCGACACCCCCGACCGCACGCCCGACAGCGCTGTTGCATTCACCATTCATTTCCTCCCCGAAGTGACGCGGGGCGGTCATCGCGCGGGCGGATGCGCCGAAGGTCGTCAGCCGAAGAGCCTCACACCCGTCCAACACCGCCCCGGGAGAGAAACATAGGCCGACTTCGCGCCGGCCGTGTGCTCACATTTCCGGGTGCTGGTGTTTAGGCCGCGCGCGCCAGCCTCAACTCCGACCAGATCGCCGATAGCGAGGCGACGAGGTGATTTATATCGGCATCTGAGTGCAGCGGAGAGGGCGTGAAGCGGAGCCGCTCGGTGCCGCGCGGCACCGTCGGATAATTGATTGGCTGGACGTAGATCCCGTAGTGGTCGAGCAGCGTGTCGCTGATCTGTTTGCAGAGCACGGGATCGCCCACCATCACGGGAACGATGTGGCTCGGGTTTGGCATGTGCGGCACGCCGGCCTCGTCGAGCAATCGGCGGACGCGGGAAACGCGCTCGTGCATCCGGCTGCGCTCGGCCCCGCTCGCCTTGAGGTGCCGGACGCTTGCCAACACGCCGGCCGCGACGGTGGGCGGAAGAGCCGTGGTGAAGATGAAGCCGGACGCGAAGCTGCGGACGAAATCGCACAGCGCCGCCGATCCCGCTATATAGCCGCCGATGATGCCGAAGGCCTTGGCGAGCGTCCCTTCGATGACCGTCAGGCGTTGCGAAAGCCCCTCGCGTTCGGCGATTCCGCCGCCGCGCGGCCCATACAGGCCGACCGCGTGGACTTCGTCGAGATAGGTCATCGCGCCGTGCTTGTCGGCGACGTCGCAGAACTCGGCGATCGGGGCGATGTCCCCGTCCATCGAGTAAACGCTCTCGAATGCGATCAGCTTGGGCCGGCTCGCGTCGAGTGCCGAGAGCCGCTGGTCGAGGTCGTCCGGATCGTTATGCTTGAACACCACCGTTTCGGCGCGGCTGTGCCGAATGCCCTCGATCATCGAGGCGTGGTTCAGCGCGTCGGACAGGATGACGCAGCCGGGCATCCGACCGGCCAAGGTGCTCAGGCTGGCCCAGTTGGACACGTAGCCCGAGGTGAACAGCAGCGCGGCTTCCTTGCCGTGCAGGTCCGCGAGTTCGCGCTCAAGCAGCACGTGGCGGTGATTGGTGCCGGCGATGTTGCGCGTCCCGCCTGCTCCGGCGCCGCACTTGTCGAGCGCCTCGTGCATGGCGGCCAGCACGACGGGATTCTGTCCCATGCCGAGATAGTCGTTCGAGCACCACACCGTCACCGGCGACTGCCCGCGCTCCTTGTGGTGCGTGGCGGTCGGGAAGTTGCCCGCGCGACGCTCAAGATCGGCGAACACGCGGTAGCGACCCTCACGGCGCAGGCCGTCGATCTGCTTCTGGAAGAATGCCTCGTAGTTCATGCCTGCCTCACGTGTGGCATCACGCGTCCGCGCGCTGATTGAACATTAGCCCTTTGCGGTCGCCGAAGAAACCGGGCGAGCCGACGGTTTGCGTCGCGTACTCCGAGCGCCCATCGCCAGAGTGCGGCGAAGGGCAGCGGCAGCACCATTAACCAGTGCTCTAGCAGCCCGAGCGCCGCCATCGTAGCGAGGATCGTCAGGCCGGTTGCGGTGAAGGAGCCGGCGGCGGCTTCCGCGGCACGATAGGCAAGGAGCGCGGCGCCAATGGTGGCTGCGGTGATGGAGACCGGGAACAGCAGGTTCATCGGCTTGCAAGTGAAGAAGCTTCCCAGATAGCGCAAGTCCTCCGGGAGGAACTCCTCGTTGAGATTGCGCACGCCCAGGAAGACATTCAGCTTGGCGCTCTGGCGCATCAGCCACAGGATCGTGAACGTCCAAGTGCCTACCTGATTGGGCGCCCCCCAGGTCAAGGCAAAGACCGCCACGGCCGAGGCGGCGATGGCGAACTCATGGTAGAGCATGGCGCCGACCGCCTCGCCGAAGCGGTGCCAGCCCGTCGACCCGGCCGAGCAGGGTCTCCGGCGCGGGCCGGTGACGAAACCCATGAAGAAGCTCATCTCCTGCCAGCCCCACACCAGCAGCCCGTAGGTGAACGCGGCGTAGGCTCCGCCGACGCTCGCATCCGCCGCCGTTCGGGCGAGCCCCCAGAATGAGGCGGCCAGCACCGCCGTCCCGCCGACCATGCTCCAGCGGAAGGTTTGCCGCGGCAGATTGTCGAGCGCGATGATAACGCCGGTGCTGAACCACCAGACGAACAAGGCGAACAGCACCGGATATCCGTATGCGGCCACGACGGCTTACCAGGCGGGTGCGAGACGGATTTTCGCCGGCAACGGGTTGCGCTTGGGCGGAAGCAAGTAGAGCCGCAGCACCGTCGACCCCGCGGCCGCCCCAAGGGCTGCGCGCTTCACTCGGCCGAGCAGGCCCGGCTTCGCCTTGGTGGCGTTCATCGCGTTGGTGATCCGCACCAGCCGGTCGAGCCCCGCCCGAAACGCCGGGCCGTCCGTGTCGAGTGTCAGGGGGAAGACCTGGCGTGAAATCTCGGAAGTGATGCGGAACACTTGCAGGTCGTACTCGGTCGGGTCGACCCCAAGGGCCGCATGGAACACCGGGCGCGCGTGGTCGCGCACGTACATGGTCGCGTAGACGGCGACCAGGAAGAACTTGATCCACAGCCGGTTGAGCCCGGTGAGCAGCTTAGGGTTCGACCGCATCAGGAGGGCGAACGCCTCGCCGTGACGGAACTCGTCGTTGCACCATTCGCGGAACCACTTGAAGATCGGGTGGATGCGGTTCTCCGGATGCCGCTCGAGATGGCGGAAGATGGATATATAGCGCGCATAGCCGATCTTCTCGGAGAGGTAGGTCGCATAGAAGATGAACTTCGGCTGAAAAAACGTATACTTCTTGGCCTTGGTCAGGAAGCTCAGGTCCACGCCGACCCCGAAATCCTTCAAGGTGTCGTTGATAAAGCCCGCATGGCGCGCCTCGTCGCGGCTCATGTAGCTGAACAACTCCTTGATGTCCGGATTTGACGCCCTGGTCTTGATCTCCGCGTAGAGCACGCAACCGGAAAACTCCGCCGTGACCGAACTCACCAGGAAGTGCAGGAACTCCTCGCGGAGCGCTTCCGGCATGATCGACAGGTCGAGATCGAACTCCTCGTTGCGGATGAAGTGGCCTTTGTTCACATCGCGCTTGAATTCAGCCATCAGCGCCTCCCAGTCGGCGCGCACGGGGCTCACGTCGAGCTTGTCCATCGCCGCGAAATCGGTCGTGTAGAAGCGTGGGCTGAGCACCGTGTCGGTTTTGGCGAGTTCGGTCGATTGATTGATCGGACGGTCGCGCGTGATGGTGTTCATGCTCAATCCCTCGCTTCGAAGCCGACTTCGTAAAGCTCGGTCAGCTGCAGGAGTGCGGTCATCTGCGTCCAGGCGCGGGCCAACGGCCCGGCCCGCGTTACCGTCGCACGACCCTGGTAGGCGATGCGCTCGCCAAAGCGAATACGGGCCGGCGCGTCGTGCACCCTAACCGTGTCGCCGGGGCGGATGTCGATGCCTTCGGGGATCGCGTGCGCGTGTAGGCTTTCCGGCGTCTGCTCGATGTCGATGGAGCACGGCACCTCGATGCGACGGCGCGCGAGCATCATCGCCCGGTTCCCGCCGGCGAGGGCAGCAGGCGCGCGAACACGGCCTCATTGGTTCCGCCGAACGCGGCGAGCTCGACATGCCGGCCGGTCACCGGATCGTCGAGTGTCACGCGCCCATCCCGCCAAGCGGTCAAGCGGAACGGCGCTTGGTCCCCCGCGCCGCCACGCCGGCGGACCTGTGCGAGGCCCCGCATCGTCGCGCGCAGGAAACCGTTCTGTCCTTCGAGAATCTCCACCGGCTTGCCGTCGCGCGCGTCGTAGATCGCGACCGCGCCGTCCGCCCGGTCCTCGAAGCGCAAGTCCCGCACCGCGACCGGCGTGCTGGTGGGCTCATTGCTCACCGGCCCGGTCAGGCGGACGGAGGCGGCGGCGAGCAAGGTGAAGCCGATGAGCGCCGCGGCGCCGATCAACGGAACCCGGGGAAAGTGTCGGACCATCGCTGCGCCGCTCATCCTCGTTCTCCTCCTCAGGCGATCGCCGCGGCTCGCACGCGTAGCCCGCCGGAGGCCACTGGGTCGCCGAGCGGCGACGCGGGTTGTTCGGCCGCCGCCGCGAGGGCGCGTCCAAGCACCTGGGCGACCAGCGCGGCATCCGGGACCGCGCGCAGCATCGGCTCGGCGCGGGACAGGCGCCAGGGCCGGGCGTGTGGCCAGAGATAAAGGTAGGCGATCCTGGCGTTCGGCAACAACGAAACCGGGATATCGCCCTTGCCGTCCGGAAACGCGCGCAGGCTCGCACCTTCGATGGACCGGAACGGCAGGTTCAAGCTCATCGGGAACGCCACGCCGATGCGCATCACCATCCGACGGTCGGTGATCGTGTAGACCGTGGTGCGGCAAACCAGCCAGGCGAACGCCGCCACCAAGCCGAGCGCCGCCGCGGCGAGTCCGGCGGCACGCCCAATGCCGATTGCGGCGTCGCGCCACCCGGTCCCGGTGGTTGCGACTGTCAGAACGTACCAGGCGAGCAGAACGCCGAAGTAGATCAGCAGCTTGCGGAAATGAAAGCCGCGCCGGGCGAGGGCGGACCATTGCGGCGAACCTTGCCACAACAGGGTCTCGCCCTCGGGCAGGCTGGTGGGCAGTCCGCGGACCGGCTCGACGCCGTGCTCGTTCATATCACCGGCCCCATGCGGGACGGCTCGGCGAACAGCTGGCCTCCGGAGTAGTAGGCCGTAATTTTGTCCTCTTCGAGCAAGGTGATCTCGTCGGGGTTGCGGGTCGGCGGCACGTCGACGAACTGAGCGGCGAGCAAGGAGCGGACGATGACCTGCCGCCGCTTGACGTCGATCACGGCCGAGGTCATTGGCAGCAGCGCGCGCCGCGAGCCGCCGGGGATGGGGATTTCGACTTCAAGAAAGCGGATCACCACTTCGGAGCGATCCACCCAGACATCCTGCACGACGCCCGCAACCTGCCGGTCGGCGCCGATCACCTCCATCCCACGCGGGTCCGGGTCCTCGTGCTCGATCCAGAAATCGGTGGCCACGCGCATCGGCACGATGCGGGGCAGGTGGCCCTCATACGTCACATCTGGCGTGTCCTTGCGGCTGGCCCAGGCCGACGGGCCGACGCCGGACAGCAGCGGGTTTCCGACGGGCTCGACCGGCGAGCCCTGCCAAAGGCCGGCGGCGATACCGTTCGCCAGCGGCTCGGGCGGCTCAAGGCGCGGCGCCGTCTGCAAGCCGCCGTGCGGCAGGATGAACGTTTTTGGCCGCGGCATCGGGGGAAAGCCCTCGACGACCACATTGGTCCGATCGGATTCGAGCGGGTAGCCTTCGCGCTTATCCTCCCGGCGCAGATAGAAAATCAGCCCCGCGAAGAAGATCCAGAACGCGTAAAGCGTGATCTGGGCGACGTCGATGTAGCCGGTGATGGCGCCGGTTGGCATGGCTTTACCTCGGCATGGTGAGCGGGCGATGGGGAACGGGTAGGACCACGGCTGCCCGGCGCGCCGGGCGCACCAAGGGGCCGATGGCGACAAGGGCGGCGAACAGCAGGGCGAGGGCCAACCCGGCAGCCGCCCGGTCGCCGCCGGGCAGGTCGGAGGCGTAGCCGAACAGCAGGTAGAAGACCACCGACCCGCCCAGGCCGACCAGCAGCACCGGCCGCCGGCCGACGC
>CAXUIE010000004.1:0-3054 GCA_964250825.1 uncultured Acidisphaera sp.
CGGCGGACCGATCCACCGGGACGTCGTGGCCGCCGCCGTGCAGCGCCCCGGTCGCGAACATCGCCCCGGCATGGCCCTTCTCGGCCGCGCGGGTGAACAGCGCGAGCGCCGCCGCATGGTCGGGTGGCCCGCCGCGGGCGTTGACCAGCATCTCGGCCAGCATCACCTGCGCTTCCACCATGCCGGCCTCGGCGGCGCGACCGATCCAGGCGCGGCCCTCCGCGGGATCGGCATCCACGCCACGGCCTTCGGCGAGCATCCGCCCGTAAAGATACTGCGCGTTGACCACGCCGTCGGCGGCCCGGCGGAGCCACTGCGCGGCGCGGCGCTCGTCGCGCTCGACCCCCACGCCCTCGGCCAGGCAAACCCCGTAGTTGAAGGCGGCGATGAGGTCTCCGGCTTCCGCGGCCTGCTCGAACCACTCGCGGGTGCGAAGCTGATCGTCGGGCGCGGCGATGCCCTTGAGCACCAGGTTGCCGAGCTCGGTTTGCGCCGCGCGATCGCCCATCTCCGCCGAAACGCGGAACCAGCGCGCGGCTTCCTGCGGATCGCGCGCGGTGCCGGCACCCGTCAGGCTCAGCAGCCCCCTCGGGCGCGCTGCGGCGCGGTGGCCGCCATCGGCGGCCCGGCGAAACCAGATCGCCGCCTCCGCGTAGTTCGGCGGCAGCGCGCCCCCCTTGGCGTACAGGTCGCCGATCAGGGCGGCCGCCTCGGGATCGCCGGCGAGCGCCGCCCGGCGCAGCCATGATTCACCGGCGGAGGGATCGGCCGGCACGCCGCGGCCCTCGAGCAGGGCGAGGCCCCAGCGAGCCTGGCCGTTGCGGTTGCCCTTTTCGGCGGCCTGACGATACAGCGCCGTCGCGGCGGCCTGGTCGGAAGGAACGCCGGCGCCCCGCTCCGTCATCATGCCGAGAAGATAAAGCGCGGTCGGCAGGCCCGCGTCGGCGGCGCGCTTCATCTGGGCGGCGACGAGCTGGTGCTGCGCTTCGTCCTGCGATTGCGCCGCCAAGGACAGCGCATAGCCGAGCGAACCTTGCGGACAGCCGGCTTCGGCCGATCTGCCGTACCAACGCATCGCCTCGTTGGCGTCCCGCATCGCTTCGGGGCCGGAGCTCAAGATGAAGCCGAGCACCGCCTGCCCGTCGGCCGACCCGGCCTCGGCGGCAAGCCGCGCCCATTTGGCCGCGCGCTCGAAGTCGGGCTCGTTCGTTTCGTTGGCGGCAAACAAGGTCGCCGCCGCGCCGCGCCCTGCCCCGGCCACGTCCTCGCCCGAATCCGCTCCGCTCTCTCCGGCGGCTTTCGGACTGCCAAACCCTTGCGCGAACAAGGCCGCGAGCGTCGCCTGCGCTTCGACATAGCCCTGGGTCGCGGCGCGCTCGAGCCAGCGCACGCCTTCGAGGCGGCTGAACGGCACGCCCGCCCCTTCCAGGTAGGATCGCCCGAGCCGGAACTCGGCTTCCGCGATCCCGGCCGAAGCGGCGCGGGCGAACAAGGGAAACGCGCGCGCCGGCTGGCCCTGCTCAGCCAGCCGCTTGCCCAGCGCGAGCGATCGCCGGGCCGAGACGAGGCGGGTCAGGCGGTCGCCCCAGGTCCGCTTGGCGCGAACCGGCCCGGCCGGCGCGGGTGTCACGGCTCGCGCATCCCTTCGGACGTCACGGGCAGCACCTTGGCCATCAGATACCCGAGCACCGTCCGCTTGCCGACCTTGATGTCGGCGGTGATCGGCATACCAGCGGCGACCCGGAACCCGTCGGGCACCCCGTGCAGCTCCACCCGGTCGATCGCGACTCGCGCCCGGTAGAACGGCTCGGTGCTGCCTTGGGCGACCGGGACCGCTGACCCGCCGAACTTGCTGCGCTGCTCGTCGGCTCCGGTGAAGCTGTCGGCGCTGATGGTGCGCACCGTCCCATACGCGAGGCCATATTGGGTGAACGGGAAGGTGTCGAACTTCAACGCCACCGGATCGCCGAGATGGACGAAGCCGTCGTCGCGTCCGGAGATGTTCGCCTCAATCTCCAACGGCGCGTCGGCGGGGACCAGGGTGACGAACTGGTCGCCCGATTGCAGCACGGACCCCACCGAGACCTTGGCCACGGTGAGCACCGTCGCGTCGCGGTCGGCGCGAAGTTCGACCAGCTGGCGGCGCAGCTGCGCCTTGTTGAGCTGCTCGCGCGCGTCGCTCAGCTTCTGCATCTGCTCGGACAGCTTCTGCGAGGTTTCCGCCTTCCAGTTCTGCTCGTAGCCGTCGCGCTCGGCTTTCATGGCCTCGAGATCGCGCTGCGAGCTTGCCGCGGTGTCGACCGCGTTCGACAGGCCACGCTCCATCTCCAAGCGGTTGTCGATCGCCGCGGCGGTGTTGAGTTTGCTGCCGACCTCCAGGCGTTCCAGCTCCTTGCGCATCGACTCCACCTGCAGCGCGACCGCTTTGCGCTGCTCGTAGGAATTCGCCTCGGCGACGCTGCGCTGCATGGTCGACAGCAATCCACTGATCTTCTGCCGATAGGTTTCAAGCTTGAAGCTGCGCTCAGCCTGGCGTTGCGCGAAGATCGCGGCCTGCAGCGCCATCGCCGGGTCGGTGCCAGCGTAGGTGAAGGGGCGCCCTTCCGTTTCGGCCTGCAAGCGCGACACCTCCGCCTGGAGGCTGTTCACCTGTGCCGCGAGCGCGCCGACATCGGCCGCCGCGAAGGTCGGGTCCAAGCGCGCCAGCACATCACCGGCATGGACCATCTGGCCTTCCGTGACGTTGATGGAGCGGACGATCGCCGTCTCCAGCGGCTGGACGACCAGGGTGGGCGTGCGCGCGACCACCTTGCCTTTCGCGGTCACAACCTTGTCGATCGGGATCAGGCCCATCGCCAGCAGACACAGGAAGAACAGGCTGGTGATGATCCAGATCGTGCCCCGCGCGACCCCGGGCACCGGTATGGCGAGAATGCCGGCCGAGGGTGACTGGAACTCGAGCAGCGCCGGCACCGTCGGATCCTTCCGCCCGCCCCCGCCCGGCGCCGGGGGAGTCGCCGGGGGCGGGCCGTGGCGGGGGCGGGGCCAGGGGCG
>CAXUIE010000004.1:3064-25500 GCA_964250825.1 uncultured Acidisphaera sp.
CCCGCGCCGGCCGGGCGCGGGGCTAGTCGCCTTGGGCGAGACTTGGAGCGAGCGCTGCATGGCGATGCCCTTGCGGTTCGAGGTGGCGGTTCTGCTGCAGCCAAAGCTGGCGGTAGATGGAGCATCGCTCGAGCAACACACGGTGCGGCGCGATGTCGACCACCTTGCCCTTGTCGAGCACGAGGATCTGGTCGCACTCGGTGAGCGAGGAGAGGCGGTGGGTGACGATCACCATCGTCCGGTTGCGCGCGATCCGCAGCAGGTTGGCGTTGACCAGCGCCTCGCTTTCCGGATCGAGCGCGCTCGTCGCCTCGTCGAGGATCAGGATGCGCGGATCGGTGATCAGCGCGCGGGCGATCGCCAGCCGCTGCCGCTGGCCGCCGGACAGGTTGGGCGAGCCTTCCTCGATGAAGGTCTCGTAGCCGTGCGGCATCCGCTCGATGAACTCCTCGGCGCCGGCGAGCCGCGCCGCGCGCACCGCGTCCTCCAGGGTGAGCCCGCGGCGGCCGGCAATGATGTTGTCCCGGATGGAGCCCCGGAACAGGAAGTTCTCCTGCAGCACGACGCCGAAGCTCTGGCGCAGGTGACGCAAATTGATCTCGCGCAGATCGTTGCCGTCGATCTTGAGAAACCCGCTGTAGTCCCGGTTGATCCCTTGCAGCAGCCGGGTCAGGGTCGATTTGCCCGAGCCGCTGCGCCCGACCACCCCGAGCATGGTGCCGACCGGAACCGAGAACGAGACCCGGTCGAGTGCGGGCACCTTGGTGCCGCCATAGGTGAAGGTCAGATCCTCGTAGGCGATCGCCCCCTCGAAGTGCGGGCGGAGGCCTCCGCTCGCCGCGTTGGTCTCCATCGGCCGGTTCAGCACGGACGCCGCCTCGCCGATGGAGGCGCCGACCTCCTCGTAGTCCTCGATCAGCTTGGCCAAGCCGACCAAGGGCTGCGCCACCCGCATGGACAGCATCATGAACGCGAACAGGCCGCCGACCGCGTAGCCGGTGGTGTCCGACAACGCCATGTAGGCGCCGATCAGCACGACGCCCACCGACATGAACCGCTCGATCGGCGTGACTAGGGTCTGCGGCCAGTTCGACAGTCGGCCAAAGGCGAGCCGCCACTTGCCGACGTCGGCGACGCACTCGTCCCAAACCGCGCGGCGCTGCGGCTCCAGCGCCAGCGATTTCACCGTCTTGACCCCGAAGATGGTTTCGCCAAGCGCCGAGGCCTTGTTTGTCTCGGCCGTCACCACGCGGTTGAACACCACACGCAAGGGCCGGAGATAGGCCAAGATGACCAGCATGATAAGGAGCGAGCCGGCCAGCACCATCCAGGCGAGGGTCGCGTTGAGGTAGAACAGGAACGGCAGCAGCACGAGCAAGGTTATCAGGTCGAGGAAGGTGGTCAGCAGCTTGCCGGTCAGGAAGTCGCGCACCTTGTACACGGAGCTGATCTTGTGCATGGTCTCGCCGGCCGGATGGCGCTCGAAGTAATCGAGCGGCAAGCGGAGCAGGCGGCCGAAGATGTGCAGGTGCAGCCGTGTATCGAGCCGCATCCCGACCACGAGCACGATCAAGCGCCGTGCGTAGCCGAGCAGCGCCTCATAACAGGCGGCGATCCCGAGCAGGATTCCAAGCAGCATCAGGGTCGAGTAGCTGTGGTGGGTCAGCACCTTGTCCACCACCGTCATGACGAGGAGCGGGGGGAAGATGGTCAGGAAGCTGAGCGTGAGGGAGGCGAGGCCGATGTCGCGCAGCGGGCGCTTCTCCCGCATCACCAGGCCCCATAGCCAGCGCAGGTTGAACGGCGCATCCTCGTCCGTGATGCCGCGCTGCGCGCGGATCAGCACGGCTTCTCCGGACCAGACCTGAGCGAGCCGCAGCTCGTCGATCGGGACGGCCGAGTCGCCGCTCGGCGTTTCGGGGTTCTTGAGGAAAACGACGTTCTGGGTGGCGTTCACCCCCGTGAGCAGGCCCGCCCCGCCGTCCTCAAACAGCAGCACGACCGGGCCGGCGTCCTGCAAGCGCAGCAGCTGCTTCCATTTCAGCCGCACCGCCCGCGCCCACATGCCCGCGTCCTGCGCCCAAATGGAAAGTGCCGCGGCTGGCGGGGAGGCTTCGCCCGGCGCCCCCGAGTACTCACCCGGATCGAGCTCGATCCCGTAGTAGCGGGCGGCCGCCATCATGGCTTGCAAGCGGACGTGAACCGGCTGCCTCCCGTTCGCACGCGACCCTTCCGCGTCGGCGAGCACGGGGGCATGTTGCGGCCCAGGGCGTATCATGCCCAAAGGCTCTTGATTCGGATTGTTCACCGAGCGTCCCCTTAAGCGAGGTGCGAGGCTACCGGAAGCACCGCGCCCCCGACCAACGCAAATGTAAACCGCGGATCACGCGCCAAACGCGACCATATGCAAGGGTCGGTAATTCGTCCGGCGGCTTCCATCAAACCACGAGCCGTCCCCGACGCTGGAACCCGAACCCTAGTCGACCAGCGCTTCGCGGCGAATACTGCTTGCAAGGCCGTTGACGCAAGGTGAATCCTACCCTTTGCCCGTTTCGCGTGTGCTTGCCGTCCGGGGCCGAGCAGCCGACAAGGAAACCCTTGCTGCATCAACGGCCTCGCCGAACGGAGGTATCATGGATATCCGCCCTGCCACCGAGGCCGACCTCCCGGAGATACAATCGATCTACGCCCACCATGTCCTGACCGGGACGGGCACGTTCGAGGAAGTGCCCCCCTCTCTCGAGGAGATAGCCGAGCGGTTCCGGGAAACGATCGACCGGGGTTGGGCGTGGCTGGTGGCGACGGACGCCACGGGCGCGCTGGGCTACGCTTACTACACGCAGTTCCGCGACCGGTCCGGCTATCGGTTCGCGGCGGAGAACAGCGTCTACATTCGTGAGGACGTGCGCGGCCAAGGCGTCGGCAAGGTGCTCGTCGCGCGGCTGATCGAGGTCGCCGAAGCGCACGGGTTTCGTCAGATGATCGCGGTGGTCGGCGACTCGGAGAACGTCGGGTCCATTGGCGTCCACGCCAGCCTCGGCTTCCGCATCGTGGGCACCTTGCATGCCGCCGGGGTGAAGTTCGGACGGTGGCTCGACGTCGTTTTCATGCAGCGGTCCCTCGGGGCCGGTGATTCGGACGGCCCCCGCTAGGGCATCGGACGAAACCGCGCGCGCAGCATCACATCGGTCTCGATCGCGGCCAGGACCGCCCGCCGGCCCTCGGCGCTCGCGAGCACCAGCACCCGCGACACAGGCTCGCGAGAGCCTTTCGCGTGGGCCAGGAACAATCGGTTAAGCGCCGCGGCCACGGGCGAGCGCGGGTGGCAGCAGGGGCAGCCGGGGACATGGCCGCCCGCCGCCGCCCGCCCGAAACGCTCGACGCTCGCGTCAGGCGGCACGGCCCGCTCGCCTACGACCAGCACCGCCTCGCCTTTGGCGGGCGCGACGTGATCGACAAAGGCCAGGGGGATGCGTCCGTCGCCCATGGAGTGGACATAAGGATATCTTTATGTAACTAGCAAGCCGTGGAACCGCTTCTCGCCACCCTGCGCGCCGCGGCCGAGCCGACGCGGCTTCGCCTCCTCGCGTTGATGGCGCGGGGCGCGTTCTGCGTGACGGACCTGACCGAGATCCTTCATCAGTCGCAGCCCCGGCTTTCGCGTCATCTTCGCTTGTTGTGCGAAGCGGGACTGCTCACGCGCGTCCGGGAAGGCGCGCAAGTTTGGTTCGCGCTGCCGTCCGGTGATCAGGGAGCCCTGGTCCGCGAGTTCCTGGCGCGCTTGCCCGAGGACGACCCGCTTCTCGCCGCCGACCGCCGCCACGCCGCGCGCGTGCTGTCCGAGGCGCAGACTGGGACGAGATGCGGGCGCTTGACCTCGCGGCCGCCACCGTTGAGCAGGCTCTGCTCGCGCTTCTCCCCCCAAATGGCATCGAGCGGTTGCTCGACATCGGCACCGGCACCGGCCGGCTTCTCGAATTGTTGGGGCCGCGCGTGACCGAGGGGATCGGCGTTGACGCGAGCCGGTCCATGCTCGCGCTCGCCCGCGCGCGCTTGGGCCAAGCCGGCTTGCCGCACTGCGCCGTCCGGCTCGGCGACATGTATCGGCTGCCGCTGGCCGATGCCGGCATCAACGTCGCCCTGCTGCACATGGTCCTGCACCACGCCGAGGACCCAGGCGCCGTGCTCGCCGAAGCGGCGCGCGTGCTCCGGCCCGGCGGCATGCTCGTGATCGTCGATCTAGCGGCGCACCACCGCGCCGATTTCGCGGAACGCTTCGCCCATCGCTGGCCGGGGTTTTCCGAACTGACGATGCGCGACCTGCTCGCGGGAGCCGGGCTCGACTGGGCCGCCGACCGCACCGTGCCGGGCCCGCTCGAGGTGCGGCTGTGGTCCGCGCGACGACCCCCGCAGCCAGTCCGGCAGCCATTGGCCGGCGCGAACGCCATTCGCCATCCCGCCTTGAGCTTCTGAGGAGCCGCCGATGTCCCGTCCCCACCTGCTCGAAGCGCTGCGCGACCGCGTCCTGCTCTGCGATGGCGCGATCGGCAGCCGGGTGCAGGCGATGACGCTGGACGTCGGGGCGGATTTCTGGGGTCGCGAGAACTGCACGGAGGTGCTGAACCTGTCCCGTCCGGACTTGGTCCGCGACATCCATCGCGGCTACTTCGCGGCCGGCGCCGACCTCGTGCAAACCAACAGCTTCGGCGGCTCGCCCGTCACATTAGGCGAATTCGGCCTCGCCGACCGCGCGTTCGAGATCAACCGCGTCGCGGCCGAGTTGGCGCGCGAGGCGGCCGAGCAGTTCGCCGACCACCGTCCCCGCTGGGTCGTCGGCAGCATCGGCCCCGGCACCAAGCTCCCCAGCCTCGGCAACATCGCCTACGATCCCTTGGAAGCGGCGCCCGCCGAGCAGAGCCGCGGGCTCCTCGCCGGCGGCGTGGACGCGATCCTGATCGAGACCTGCCAGGACACGTTGCAGATCAAGGCCGCCGTGAACGGCGCCAAGCGCGCCCGGGCCGAGGCCGGCGCGGACACGCCCATCTTCGTGCAGGTCACGGTGGAAACCACCGGCACGCTCCTGGTCGGCCCGGATATCGCGGCTGCGGCCACCGTGGTCCACGCGCTGGACGTGCCGATGCTTGGGCTGAACTGCGCCACCGGCCCGCAAGAGATGGCCGAGCACGTCCGCTGGCTCGCCGCGAACTGGCCCGGCCTGCTGTCCGTGCAGCCCAACGCGGGATTGCCCGAACTCGTGGACGGGCAAACCCGATATCCGCTCGGCGCCGCCGAGATGGCGAGCTGGCTCGAGCGCTTCGTCGCCAGCGACGGCGTCAACCTGATCGGCGGCTGTTGTGGCACGGACAACGCGCACATCGCGGCACTCGACGCCATGCTTCGGGGGCGCGGCGAACACCGCCCCGCCCCCGTCGCGCGCTCCGCCGTGTGGGTGCCATCGGTCGCGAGCCTCTACCAGCAGGTGCCGCTGCGGCAGGAGAACAGCTATTTCTCGATCGGCGAGCGCTGCAACGCCAACGGCTCGAAGAAGTGGCGCGAGCTGCAGGAGCGGGGCGACTGGGACGGCTGCGTGGCGATGGGCCGCGAGCAGATCGGCGAAGGCTCCAACAGCTTGGACATCTGCACCGCCTTCGTGGGGCGCGACGAAGCTGCCGAGATGAACGAGGTGATTCGCCGGTTCACCTCGTCGGTCAACGCGCCGATGGTGATCGACAGCACCGAGACCCCGGTGATCGAGGCGGCGCTGAAGCTGCACGGCGGCAAGCCGATCATCAACTCGATCAATTTCGAGGACGGGGAGAAGGCCGCCACCGACCGGCTGCGCCTCGCGCGCCGCTTCGGCGCCGGCGTGATCGCGCTCACCATCGACGAGGAGGGCATGGCCAAGACCGCCGAGCGCAAGCTCGCGATCGCGACGAGGCTGGTCGATTTCGCGTGCAACCGCTTCGGCCTGGCGCAGTCGGACCTGCTGATCGACCCGCTCACCTTCACGATCGCCACCGGCAACGAGGACGACCGCAAGCTCGGGCAATGGACGCTCGAGGGCATCCGCATGATCCGCGACGCCTTCCCCGACATCCAGATCATCCTCGGCCTGTCCAACATCAGCTTCGGCCTCAACCCGGCCGCGCGCGCGGTGCTGAACTCGGTGTTCCTCGACCATGCCGTACGCGCCGGCATGACCGGGGCGATCGTGCATGTGTCCAAGATCCGTCCGCTGCATTTGTTGGCCCCGGTGGAGGCGCAGGTCGCCGACGATCTGATCTTCGATCGGCGTCGCGAGGGCTACGACCCTTTGCAGCGAATGCTGGAGTTGTTCGCCGAGCGCAAAGCGGCGGACGCCACGGTCAAGAAGCGTGCCGCCACGGTGGAGGGCCGCCTGAAGGACCGCATCATCGAAGGCGACCGCAAGGGGCTCGCCGATGAGCTCGACGAGGCGCTCACCCGGCTGCCGCCGCTCGAGATCATCAACAACGTCCTGCTGGACGGCATGAAGGTGGTGGGCGAGCTGTTCGGCGCGGGCAAGATGCAGCTGCCGTTCGTGCTGCAATCGGCCGAAACCATGAAGGCCGCGGTTGCCCACCTGGAGCCGCACATGGAGCGGGTCGCCGGGCAGGAGAAGGGCACCATCGTGCTCGCCACCGTGAAGGGGGACGTGCACGACATCGGCAAGAACCTGGTCGACATCATCCTGACCAACAACGGCTACCGCGTGGTCAACCTCGGCATCAAGGTGCCGCTCGCCGACATGCTGGCCGCGGCGCGCGCCAACCACGCGCACGCGATCGGCATGTCCGGCCTGCTTGTGAAATCGACGGTGGTGATGCGCGAGAACCTTGAAGAGATGTCGCGGCAGGGGTTGGAAATACCGGTCATGCTCGGCGGCGCGGCGCTCACCCGCAATTATGTCGAGGATGATTGCGTCCGAGCCTATGCGTGCGGCCGCGTCGCCTACGCGCGCGACGCGTTCGACGGCCTGCATTTGATGGAGAAGATGACCGGCAACGGTTTCGACGACTATCTCGCGGCCGTGCAGGCCAAGCGCGCCGGCAAGGCCCGCAACACCGCTCGAACTTTGGGTGCGGCCGATGCGCGCGCGTTCCGGCCTGTCGACGTCGCGGCGGTGCGCGAACGGCGGCGCCGCCTCACCCGCGACGTGCCGTTCATCGAGCCGCCGTTCTGGGGCGCCCGCGTCATCGAGGCGGCGCCGAAAGCGATCGTGCCGTTCGTCAACGAGCGCAGTCTCTATCAATTCCAGTGGGGGTTCCGAAAGCAGGGGCGCTCGCTCGAGGATTTCCTCGGCTGGGCCAAGCAGGAGCTGCGCCCGGTGATGCGCCGGATGCTCGGGATGTGCGACGCCGGGGCCATCCTTCGCCCGCAAGCGGCGTACGGCTATTGGAAGGCCGCAGGGCAGGGCAACGACCTCCTGGTGTTCGCGCCCGACGGCCAAACGGAGCTGTGCCGCTTCACCCTGCCCCGCCAGCCGCGCGAGGACGGTGAGTGCATCGCCGATTTCTTCCGCGACGTGGACGACGGAGAACGCGACGTGATCGGCTTGCAGGTGGTCACCGTCGGCCAGCGCGCGAGCGAGGTGGCGCGCGCCTGGTTCGACGACAACCGTTACCAGGATTACCTGTACCTGCACGGGCTATCGGTGGAGATGGCGGAAGCGATGGCCGAGTACGTCCACAAGCGCATCCGCGCCGAATTAGGCCACGCCGGCGAGGACGACCGCGACATGGAGCGGATGCTGGCGCAAGGCTATCGCGGCTCGCGCTACTCGTTCGGCTATCCCGCCTGCCCCAAGCTCGAGGACCAGGTTCCCCTGCTCCGCCTGCTAGCCGCCGATCGGATCGGCATCTCATTGTCCGACGAATGGCAGCTGCATCCGGAGCAGTCGACCAGCGCGGTCGTCGTGCTCAATCCGAAGGCGAAGTACTTTTCGGTCTAACGAGGGTGCTTGCCAGGCCGGCGTCGTCGACGACGTGCTCGCTCACTGGCACGAACTCCTCGTCGCCCGGCCCGTCATCGAGGAAGGTGAGCACGGCGAACGCCATCGGCCCGTCCAGCACGGTGAGCGGGTGATGCCACACGTTCGGCCGATAGGTGATCGCCTGGTCCGGGCCGGCGAGGAAGCATCGCGCCCGCGCCATGTCGGGTCCGCCGGCGTCCGCGTGCGGCGCGACCAGCACGAGCCAGCGCCGATCACTGGCCGGCACGAAGCTTTGCGACGAGTGTTCGTGCCGCTCCATCGTCACCACCCGCAGCGGCAAAGCGGTCGGACGCGCCATCACCCAGCGCAGCCGCGGCGGCACCGAGGGCCGCAACCCGACGGTCGGGCCGACCACGACCGCTCCACCCGCGGTCGGGCAACGCGCGACGTCGCCGAACAAACGGAATGCCGCCTCCGTCAGAGGCTCGACCGGGATCGCCTTGGTCATCATCGGGCGGCGGGCGGATGGGTGGCCAGCCAATGCCGGGCGATGTCCTCGCGTCGGGAGATCCACACGTCCTGACGGGTGCGCACATAGTCGAGGAACCGGGCCAGCCCCCTCGCCCGGGCCGGGTGGCCCAGCAGTCGCGCGTGCATCCCGACCGACATCATCTTCGGCGCCCGCGCGCCTTCCTCGTACAATTGGTCGAACGCGTCGGTCAGATACGCGGCGAAGTCGCTGGCCGTGCCGATGTTGCCGCGATGAAACTTCACGTCGTTGGTGGACAAGGTGTACGGCACGACCAGGTGCGGCTGATCCGACACCGTCACGTAGTACGGCAACTCGTCATTGTAGGTGTCGCTGTCGTAGAGGAAGCCGCCATGCTCGTGGACGAGGCGGCGGGTGTTCAGGCTCGGCCCGTAGCGGCAATACCAGCCGGCGGGCGGCGAGCCCATGCTGCGGACCAGGCTTTCGACCGCCCGCGCGATCTGCCGGCGTTCCTCATCCTCCGACAAGCGGTAGTGCTCCACCCACCGCCAGCCGTGGCAGCAGATGTCGTGCCCGGCTTCCTTGAGCGCTGCGGCGACCAGGGGCTGCTGTTCGAGAACGAGCGCGCAGGCAAAGCCGGTGAGCGGCAATTGCCGGCTCGCGAACATTTCGAGGATGCGCCAAATCCCGACCCGGCTGCCATACTCGAACATCGACTCGGCGGCGAGATCGCGTTCGCCGCGCGGCACCGCCATATCGTTCATCTCGGTCAGCGTCGCCTCCGAGAAGCCATCGCCGTTGTCAAACGAATATTCGGTCCCCTCCTCGATATTGAGCACGAAGTTGAGCGCGAGGCGCGCCCCACCCGGCCACTGCGGATCGGGCGGCGTGCGGCCATAGCCGACCAGATCGCGGACGCCATTCGCCGGATACATAGCTCCCTCCTCTAGAATTGCTGTTCCTCGCGGCCCCGCACCAGCTGCGAAAGCGTGACCGCCAGCACGAGCGCGCCGCCGTAGAACATGTCCTGGATGAAGCTGCTGCCGCCCAGGAACACGAGGCCGGTGACCCCCACCACGAGGAAATACACCGCCAGCGCCGCGCCCCATGCGTTGAAACGGCCGGGATTGATGCTGGTCGAGCCCAGGAACGTCGCGGCGAAGGCCGGCAACAGGTAGGACACGCCGGAAACCGGGTCGGCGGCACCTTGCGTCCCGGCGTACAGCACGCCCGCCAGCGCGCCGACAAGGCTGGACACCACCAGGCAGCCCCGACGCACGCGATCGGTATCGATGCCGGACAAGCGCGCGACTTCCCGCCCGCGCCCGACAAACAGGATCTGCCGGCCAATGGTGGTGTACTCGAACACGTACCAGACCACGAAGCAGAGCAGCATCGCGTAGTAGAATTCCAGCGGAATGCCGAACAGGCGATCGACGATGACCCAGTTCATCAGCTGGTCGGAGATGCCGCTGATCGTCATCGAATCGCTGATGTACAAGGTCAGGCCGTGCAGAAAGGTGCCGGTCCCCATCGTGACGATCAGCGAGTGGATGCGGAACACCGTGATGAAGAAGGCGTTCACGCAGCCGATCGCGACGCCGGCGGCCAACGCGGCTAGCACCGCCCAGCCGATCGGCCAACCGTCCTGCCCGTTGAGCAGCGCCACCATCATGGCGGACAAGGTCATCACGTAGGCGATCGAGAGGTCGAAATCGTTCGCGGTGAGCGGCACCATGAGGCCGAGCGTGACCACAACCAGCACCGATTGCGAGCCGAGGATGGTCGAAAGGTTCGCCCAGGTGAAGAAGGTTTCGGGGCGCAGCACGCTGAACACGACCACCATCACGGCGATCGCCGCGATCAGCCCGTAGCGCTCCGCGGCGCTGATGAACCGCCGCTCGCGGAGGAGCGCCGCGCGAGCCGGCGGGGCGGCGACGTCAGTCAAGGCGAGCCGGGCGAGAGCGCCACGCCCGGGTCATTTCAACTGCCAAAGCTTGGCGTAGCCATCGACATAGGCGTCCCCGTATCCTTGCGAGAGTTGCGGCGGCTTGCCGGCGTCGTCGGCGTTGTGGCTATCGAAGATGTAGAACGGAATTTTTGGGTCCTTCGCCTGCGGCAAGCGGCAAACGATGCGCATCTCGGCGTCGATGATGGCGTTGCCGATCCAGTCGAGGTTCTCGCCGACGTCCATCTGCACCTTGCCCTCCTGGATGAGGCCGAGCACGAAGGGGGTGCCGTTGAACGCGTCCATCTTCACGCGGTCGGTGGCGTTCGCGGCGATCACGGCTGGAACGACGAACTGCGCCATGCTGTCGTAGATCACGATGATGTAGTTGACCGTGGGATCACTCAGCAGCGCCGACTGCACGTTCGGGGTGATCCGCGTGCCCCAATCGGTGACTGGGAAGTTCATCACCTTGGTTTTGCAGTGCTCGCAGTGCTTGAGCTCGGACTCTATGCCCGCCATCATGCTGTCGGTCGACAGCGCGCCGGTCGCGATCAGCACGAGCGCGTTCATGTTGCCCTTGGTCTGCACCACCGCCCAGTCCACCAGCAACGCGCCGGCCTTCTCGTAGTCGATCGGAACGTCGGCGTCGGCGTTTTTCCTGACCTGCTCGGACTGCTCCTTGCCGTTGTAGTGGGACGGCACGACCGGGATGCCGGCGGCGCGCGCGGCCCGCACTTGCGGCACCAGCACGCGCGGATCGGTTCCGGCCAGCAAGTCGATCAGGCTCGCCTTCTGATTGACGGCGGTGTCCATGCCCTGAACCCACTGCGAGCTTTGCCCCTGATTCTCCCAGGTGGTGAACTTGAACCCGACCTTGGCCGCCGCGGCGGCCATCGCCTTCTCGATATTGGCGGTGAACGGGTTGGCCGACGACACCGGGATGCTGAAGATCGACTTCCCCGCCATGCAGGCACGCGCGTCGAACGCGGGTCCGGGCGCGGCGAAGCTCGGCTTGTCGTGGAACGGCGCCAACTGAGACTGGAAGTAGTCGAGGCTGTCCGCCGAGGCGGAGCCTATCCCCAGGACTGCCCCAAGCGCCGCGAGCAACCATTTCAGCATCGACATCACCTTCCACTCGGCCGCGTTGACATCCGCCCAAGCTCGTCCATCGCAGCGCCGCTCACCCGACCACCAGATCGACGCTGGGCCTCGGCATCCATGCGAGCATCCGCCGCGCCACTTGGTCGAACGCGACATAGCTCAGGCAAGCGTACACGATGAACACCAGCGCCACCAGGAACATGCGGTCGAGATATCCGAACTGCTCCGAGTAGACGATGATGTAGCCGAGCCCCGACTGCGCGCCGAGATACTCGGCGCCGAGCGCGGCTCCCCAGGCGGCGCCGAGGCTGAGCAGCACGGTCGCGCGCATTTCCGGAAGGATGGCGGGAAGGATCACGGTCCAGTACAGCGTGGGCCTCGATGCGCCCAGGGCGCGGGCGTTGTCCAGGTAGATTTGCGGCACGTTGCGCACGGCATTGACCACGCCGACGAAAAAGATCACGCCGACGCCGTACGCGATGAACGTGACCTTCCCGACGAAATAGGTGCCGAACCAAAGCTGGAACAGCGGCACCATGGCGAGCAGCGGCAAGGTGCGGATGAAGTGCATCGGCAACGCCACCAGGCGGCGGGACCAGCTCGACCACGACACAGCCAGGCCCAGCAGGAGGCCGAGGACCGCGCCGACCGCGAGACCCGCGTAAAGCCGGACGACGGTATCGAGTGAATGATCGAGGATCGCCAGCACGCCGCCAATGGCGTTGCGCGCCCCGCCGTTGGCGACGGCGGTGACGCCGAAGCCGCCGCGCCAGTAATCGGACAGGGAGACGAGCGTGCGGCCGAACACGACCTGCCAACCCGGCACCATCGGCTCGCCGGGCAGCGCCTCGGCGCGGTAGAGCAGCGACAGCACCTGCCACCCCGCCGCCATCCCGAGCAGCGACGCCACCGACACGAGGTGGCCGCGCAGGAACCGGCCGACGCCGCTCACCCGCGCTGCCCCGCGACGGCGCGCTCGAGGCCGAGATGCGCCAGCAAGGTGTGCTTGTGCCCGATCATCTCGGGCTCGAGCAGGCTGTCGGCCGTGCGGGGGCGCGCGGCCGTGACGACTAGGTCGTCCACGATGCGCCCGGTGCGCATCACCATAATTCGGTCCGCGAGCGTCAGGGCCTCGTCGACATCGTGCGTCACGAACAGCACCGTGCGGCGCCGGCCGTCGGCCGGTTCGACCCACAGGTCGAGCAGCACGTCGTGCAATTGGTGCCGCGTGACATAGTCCAGCGCCCCGAACGGCTCGTCGAGCATCAGCACATCGCCGCCGTTGGCGAACACGGTCGCGATGGCGACGCGACGCAACATCCCGCCGGACAGCTCGCGCGGCCACGCGTCGGCGACATGCCCAAGACCCACCAGCTCGAGATAGCGCCGGGCGAGCGGCGCGCGCTCGGCGCGCGGCAGGCCACGGCATTTGAGGCCATACTCGACATTCGCCAGGACGCGCATCCAGGGGAACACGCTGTCCTTCTGGAACACCACGCCGCGGTCCGGGCCGGGGCCGGCGACCGGGTTGCCGCCCACGCTGATGGTGCCGCCCGAAGGCGGCAGGAGCCCGGATATGATCTGCAGCAAGGTGCTCTTACCGCAGCCGGAGGCGCCCAGCAGGCAGACGAACTGGCCGCGCGGAATGCTGAAGCTGACATGGTCGACGGCGATCACCGCTTGCCCGTCCGCGCGACGAAAGCCTCGCGTCAGCTCATGGGCGGCAATGGTGGTCTCGGTCATGTCCGCCGACCTCCGGTCAGCAATGCTCCCGGAGCGGCGCGGCTCTGCCAACGCGTCGCGCGCGCGACGACGGAGACCGCGACGCCGTCGCAGACGATGGCCGCGAGCCCAAGAACGACCAGCGCCGCGAAGATGCCCTGCACGTCGGTGGCGCCCGCCAGCACTTGGATGATCTTCCCCATTCCGGACTGCGCGCCGAGCAGTTCGGTGATGCATTCGAGGCCCCAAGCCCCCGCCAACGCGATGCGGACGCCGCCAAGGATTTCCGGCAAGGTGCCGGGGAGCAGCACGTCGCGCAGCACGCGCAACGGCGACGCGCCGAACGCGCGGGCCGCGTCCTCATAGATTGGCGACAGATTGGCGACGGCCTTCTGCGCGAACACGTAGAGCATGACGAACACGTAGAACACGACGAGCAGCACGGCGCTGCTGCGCCCGACCCCGAACCAGATCAGGAAAAACGGCGCCAGCACCAGGATCGGGATGGTGCCCGCCGTCCACATGAACGGGTCCACCATCTGCCGCAGCAGAGCCGAGCGCGCCGTGAGCAAACCGACGGCCACCCCGAGCCCGCTACCCACAGCCACCGCGACGAACACGTTGGTCGCGGTGAACGCGAGGCTTTCCGCCAACCCGGTATCGAGCCCGTAGAACGACAGTTCCGGCGCCGCCCAGAAATCCGCGCCGACACGCGCGACCACGTCAACTGGCGCCGGCAAGGAGGCAACCGGGACCACGAAGGTCAACGCCACCCAGAGCAGCAACAGCAGCAGCACGCCAAGGAGGCCGAGCGGATCCACCGGCGGCCGGCGCCACCACGCCCCGGACGGCGCGCCCACGTCGCGGCTGCGACGCCTAGGAAGCGGCGGCGGAGGCGAGGCGGAAGGCGTCAAGGTAGTCGAACCAGCCGTAGTACTGCTTTGCCTTGTCGACCAGCGCCTGCTTGTCGGCGGGCAGGCTCTTGCCGTTCATCGATGCGAGCAACGCGTCCGTCTTGCTCTTGTAGTCATTCATCTGAGTCCAGATCGCGGCGCCCCAGACGAATTGATCGGGCGACACGACGTCCTTCGGGATGATGTTGTGCGCCACGTAGTCCGCGATGATCGCGGTGTAGAGGTTGCGGTAGTAACGGGCGCTCTTGGCGTCGGTGTAGAAGGTTTCGCCGTAGGCGAATGGCGCGAACGGGTCGAGCGAGTTGACCACGTCCGCGACACCCTTCCCGTCGAAGCTGGTCCCGGCGACGCTGTTGAGGTACGGCGCCTGGATTTCGAACAGCGACGGGTCGTTCTTCATCGCGTCCATGGTTCGCCACACCACGGACAGGAAGCGCAGCACCGTATTGGCGTGGGCGCGGACGAAGTCGGCGTTGGCGCCCATTCCCACGATGCCGACCAGACGCTCGACCGGCGAGTCGGCACCCGCCGGCCCGTGCTCGACGACATCGCCGTTATCGAGCATGTCGGTCCAGCCAGATTGCTTTAGCATGTAGACGATCGGCGTGCCTTCGGGGTTGATGAAGTCGATCTGCGCGGACTTCGCCAGCACCAGCGACTTGCTGTCGTCCATGATCTGCAGTTTCCACGTGACGCCGGAAAGCTGGGAGGAAACCTCCTCGAACGGACGGTCGCTGAGCTCGGGCGCTCCCACCAGGGTCTTGCCCTGCAGTGGCTCGAGCGCCGCGTGAATCGCCCCTTTGAAGTCCATCCCCGATTGCGCGTAGTCCTTGAACGACTTCAGCCTGAGCTTCGGGTTGGCGAGGATGGTGGTGCCGATCGAGTTGTTGGTGAAGGCGATGCACTTGAGCAGCCGCGTTGTCTTGTACAGCGGCAGCATCAGCGGGCAGTACTCGCTGATGAGGTCGAGCTGACCGTTGAGCAGCAGCGCCGTGACGTTTGTGTCGGTCACCTTGAGCCCCTCGGGCTCCGGCTCGATGGTGATGTTGACATCCTTGAACCAGCCCTTGCGGATGCCGACGATGTAGAACGTGTTGTCCGCGTAGGGCCGCATCCCGAACTTCACCGCGGCCGCCGGGATGTCGGTGCCCGGCTCGGCCGGCGCGGGCTGATACGAATCGGGGTCGGAGGCCGCCGAGGCTTGCGTCACGGAAAAAGGATTGAGAAGCAGTGTGGCGAGCAGCGCGCCCGCGAGTTTCAGCGAGAGCGGCCTTCGCTTTTCGGCTGGGCTCATGGCGCGACTCTCCTCGTTCGCGATGTCATCGCGCGGAGCGTGGCGACGAAACCAGGCGATCCACCGCGTCGCCCTCGATCGACACGCCGCCTTCGGCGGCTCCCGATGACGAAGTTGGTTCGGGTTGGTCATGACGAAACGCCTTTGTCGGTCAACACGCGATCGACCGGATTGAACGGAACCGGGAACACGCCACGCGGCCGGATGGCCTCGTACGGCCCGCGCGCCAGAAACGTGCCCGTCCCGGTCTCGGCGCGAACATCGCCGTCCTCGCAGGCGATCGCGCCGCGCAGCAGGGTCGTCACCGGCCAGCCCGTCACTTCCATCCCGTCGAATGGCGTATAGTCGACCCCGTGCTGCATCAGCGCGTTGTCGAGACGCACGCGGCGGTCGGGATCCCAGAGGACGAGGTCGGCATCCGCGCCGACCGTGATGGCGCCCTTGCGGGGAGCGAGCCCAAAGATGCGCGCGGCGTTGCCGGCGGTGATGGCGGCGAAGGTCGCGAGGTCGATCCGCCGTTTCACCACGCCCTCGCTGAACAAGATCGGCAGGCGCGCGGCCAGCCCCGGAACGCCGTTCGGCACCACGGTGAAGGGCGCGTCCTCGCCCGCGACCTTCTTGCCGCGCGGATCGTCGTAGCGGTTCGGCGAATGGTCGGACGATACGTTGCTGAGAACGCCGCTGCGTAACGCCGTCCACAACGCTTCCTGGTCGGCGCCCGTGCGAAGTGCCGGGCTACAGATGGACTTCGCCCCTTCAAACCCGGGCCGGTCGAGATCGTCGGCGGTGAGCACGAGGTAATGCGTACAGGTCGCGCCCCAGAATGTAAGGCCGCGGGCGCGGGCGCGGGCGATCTCGACGGCGCTGTCGGCGCCGGAAACATGGAACACCTGCACCGGCACATCGAGCGCCTCCGCCATCGCGGCGACCCGATGGACGCACTCGCGCTCGACCAGCATGGGCCGCGACCAGGCGTGGTATTTCGCCGCGTTCAGGCCGGCGGCGACCAGCGCCTCGCGGTAGAAATCCACCAGGTCGTGGTGCTCGGCATGCACGCAGACCATCGCTCCGGCGCGGCGAGCCGCCGCCAGCACGCGCAGCGCCTCGGCGTCCGTGAGCCGCACGCCGTCATAGGTCAGGAAGATCTTGATCGAGCGATGGCCCGCCTCGATCAGCGCTGGCAGCTCGCGTTCGATCACCTCCGGGGTGGGATCGGTGATCATCAAGTGGAATGCGTAATCGACGCGGCTCTGCTTCGCTGCTTGATGATAGGATCGCGTGGCCTCGGCGAGGCTGCCGCCTTGCTGCTGGGCGGCAAAGCAGATCACGGTCGTGGTGCCGCCGGCCAGCGCGGACGCGGAGCCGGTCGCCCACGTGTCGGCATTGACGGTCGGGCCGGGGTTGGGCTGCTCGATGTGGCAATGGGAATCGATGCCGCCGGGCAGCACGATCCGCCCGCCCGCGTCGATGCGCCGGTCGGCGCCCGTGAGGTTGCGCCCGAGTGCGGCGATCCGGCCGCCCGTGATGCCGATGTCGCACGCCGTCGCGTCACCGCCCATCACCACGGTGCCGCCGCTCACGATGCAGTCGAAACGATCCATGGCGCTCAGCCTCCCTTCCTATGGCGTGCTAGGTGAAGTCTTGCGCCTCGCGCTTGCGGACTAGCTGCGACAACGCCACGGCGATCACGAGCGCGCCGCCGTAGAACAGGTTCTGGACGAATGTCTGGATGCCGAGGATGGTCAGGCCGGTGATGCCGATCACGAGGAAATACACGGCGATGAGCGAGCCCCAGGCGTTAAACCGGCCCGGCGATATGCTGGTCGCGCCGAGAAACGCGGCGGCAAATCCGGGCAGCATGAAGGTGAGGCCCGAAAGCGGGTCGGCGGCGCCGATCGTGCCGGCGTAGAGGATGCCGGACCCGGCGGCGATCACGCCGGACGCGATCAAGCTGAACAAGCGGACCCGGTCGACCCGGATGCCCGACAGCCGCGCCACCTCGCGCCCGCGCCCGACGAACAGCAGCCGCCGCCCCGCCGTCGTGTATTCGAAGAAGTAGGACAACGCGGCGCACAGCAGCAGGGCGTAGTAGAACGCAAGCGGGATGCCGAATATCCGCCGCACCACCACATATTCGGTCAACACGTCATCCAGCCCGCTGATCGTCATGGAGCCGCTGATCCACAGCACGATGCCGTTGAGGAAGGTGCCGGTGCCGAGTGTCACGATGAGCGAGGGGATGCGGAAGTACAGGATGAAGAACGCGTTGACCACGCCGGTGACAGCGCCGACGACGAGTGCGGCGATCATCGCCAGATAGATGTTGACGCCCATTTGCGCGTTCAGCACGGCGATGAGCATCGCCGACAACGTGAGCATGCTGGCGACCGAGAGGTCGAAGTCGCCGGCCGTCAACGGGATGATGAGGCCCATCGTCAGCACCACCAGCACCGCTTGCGAGCCGAGCATGGTGGAGATGTTCCCCCACGACAGGAACGCCTCCGGACGCAACACGCCGAATACCGCGCCAAGTGCCAGCAACGCTGCGACGAGCGCGTAGGCTTCGGCGAAGCGCAGCCAGCTGAAGCCGCGCGGGCGCTTCGCCGGGTCGATCGCGCCAGCCGGCACCGCCTTGGCCTTGGACATCACGCGAACACTCTTTGCTGTCCGGGGCTGGGCTCGGCGATGTTGGCGCTTGAGCTGCGCAGGCACTGCTCGGCGATGCGGCTCTTGCTGATCTCGGCGCCCACGAGCTCATCGACGATGCGGCCGCGCCCGAAGATGAGCACCCGGTCGCAAATCTGGCTGAGCTGCTCATAATCCGTGCTCGCGACCAGCACCGCGGTGCCCTGCTCGGCCGCGTCGCTCAGCGCGCTGAACAGGTTCTGCCGCGCGCCGACATCCACGCCCTGGGTGGGCTCGTCCAGCATCAGCAACCTCGGCTTGGTTTGCAGCCACTTGGCCATCAGCACCTTCTGCTGATTGCCGCCCGACAGCGAGGCCAAATTCATGTCCGGCCGGTTCGGCCGCACGTCGTATTCCCGCCCGAGCTGGGCGGCGCGCCCGAATATCGCCCCCCAATCCAGCAGGAGATGACGGAAGAACTCGTCCAGCACCGGCAACGAGATGTTGTCCGCGATCGACAAGCCGCCGACCCCGGCGCTGCCAAGCCGGTCGGACGGAAGCAAGGCGATCCCCAACCCGATCGAAGCGGACGGCGACATCCGCGCCAGCGGATGGCTGGCGCCTTCGATGCTCAGAGTGCCGGCGGTGGCGGTCCGGGCACCCTGGATCAGATACGGAAGGTCATCGAAGCCGGACCCGATCAGCCCGGTCAGCCCCAGCACCTCGCCGCGCCGGACATCGACGGACACGTCATTCAGCACGCCGCCGGTCACGCGCCGGATGGAAGCGGCGATGGCGCCCCCCGACAGATCCCGGTGGTGGGCGCGAAACAGGTCGACGCGCCGCCCAACGATCAGCTCCACGAAATCCTCGTGCGAAGCGTCGCGCGTGTTCACCGTTCCGGCAAGCCGCCCGTCGCGCAGCACCGTCGCCCGATCGGTGATCTCCTTGATCTCGTCGATGTCGTGCGAGACGAAAATGACGGCGGCGCCCTCGGCGACGATGGAGCGCAGCAAGGAGAACAGCTGGTCGACGCCTGCCTTGGGCAGGAACGGCGTCGGCTCGTCCAGCACCAGCACGCCGCTCCGGCCGCCCGTCCCGGCGCGGATCTCCTCGAACGCGCGCACGATCGCGACCAGCGCGCGCTCCACTTGCGGCAGGTCGGCGATGCGGGCCTGCGGGCTGATGTCGAGGCCGAAGCGCGCGAAGGTTTCGCGCGCGCGCTGGCGTTCCTTGCGCCAATCGACGTACCACCTGGTTTCGGTGGCGATCGCGCTGATGCGCAGGTTCTCCAGCACCGTCAGCGAGGGCACCAATCCGAGGTGCTGATGGACAAACGACAAGCCGAGCCGCCGGCTGGCCGCGGCGGGGATCGGCAACGGCACGCCCTCGCCGTTCATCACGAGCTCCGCGCCGGGCTCGGGCGTGTGATAGCCAGACAGGATCTTCACCAGGGTGGACTTGCCCGACCCGTTCTGCCCGAGAAGGCCGTGAACCTCCCCGGGCAGGATTTCGAGTGCCACGTCGTCGAGCGCCACCGCCCCGCCGAACCGCTTCGACCAATGGCGGATGGCTAGCGCGGAAGGCTCTCCGGGCCGCCGACGGGTCGGCCCCGCGCCGCTCACTTGAGCTCCCACAGCTTGTTGTAGCCGGCGACATGCTGGTCGCCGTAGCCCTTGTCGTAGCCGGCGGGAGATCCGGCGCTCGCCGCGTTCGCCTTATCAAAAATGTAGAACGGCACGTACAGCGTGGTGTAGGTCGGCAGTCCGCACATCTTGCGCATGTAGCCATCCAGGATGGAGCGCGCGATCCAGCCGAGGCTCTCGCCCACGTCCATCTCGACATTACCCTTCTGCACGGCATCAATGACGAACGGCGTGCCGTTGAACGTCGCGATCTTCACGCTTGATTTCCGTCCGGTGATGGTGATCGCCGGTATGACGAACTGCGACATGCTGTCATAGATCGGGATGACGTAGTTGATCGTAGGATCGGCGATGAGGGCGGACTGCACGCTCGGCTGGATCTTGGTCGACCACTCCGGCACCGGCGCGTTGACGTAGACCGTCTTGCAGTCCGGCCCGCAGACCTTGGCCAGCGTGTCCTTGATGCCCTGCACGAAGGGCGCGGTCGGGACGATCTCGTCGGAGCCGACGATCACGGCGTTGACGTGCCCCTTCGTCTTGACGGTCACCCAGCTCGCGAGCAGCGCGCCGATCTCGTGGTAGGGCACGGCGAGCGAAAGATCCACTACCGGGTCCGGGGTTTGATTGGTGTCGTACAGATGGGAGGTGAACACCTCGATCCCGGCCTTCTTGGCGTCGGCGATCTGCGGGCCGAGCACGGCCGGATTGACGCCACCGAGGAGATCGACCGCGTTGAACTTGCTGTTGATCGCGAAATCCATCCCTTGCACCCACTGCGTCGGGCGCGCCTGGTTCTCCCATTCGGTCACCTCGAAACCGATCTGCTTCGCCGTCGCGATCATCGCGAGTGCTATGTTCTTGGTGAACGGGTTGGCCGAGGAGACCGGCATGGTAAGCAGCTTCTTGCCCTTCATGCACGCCGCCGCGTCAAACGGCGGACCGGGCGGCGTGAAACTCGGCAGCTTGGTGTGCTGATCGACCAGTGCCTGCGCCGCGGCGAGGTCCGGCGCGGCGGCGCTGGCATGATGAATGTCGCCAGCCAGGGCGGCCAGGACGAGAAGGCCGAGCGCGAGTACGCACCCCCTCACTCCGGCCCTCTCCCCCGGTGGGAAGGGAGGAGGAAGCCCCCTCCCGCGATTGGGGGAACAGGCTCGGGTGGGAAGCTGGCTCGATGTCATGCGGTCTCCAAGGTGTCGTTCGCAACTAAATCGGCAGCGCCCGTTGCAGGTGCCATCGCGTCAACCGCTGCCACGCCCGACCCGCGCGCAACAGCGCCGCCTCGTTCCACCAAGCCGCTTCCATCAAGGCGCCGACCGGCAGCCCGGCGGCGGTGAAGCCGCACGGGACCGAAAGCCCAGGAATGCCGGCCAGCGCGCCGCCATAGGTGAAGCGCGTGGCCGCCCGGGTGCTTGCTTCGAGATGCGCGCCGTCTTCGATCAGTGGCGCGGCGTAAGGCGAGGTGGGAAACAGCAGGATGTCGATCTCGTCAAACAACCCGCGCACCATGCGACGCCATTCCTCGCGGAAGCGCATGGCCTTGGCATAGTCCACGCCGCTGACGGCGCGGCCTTTCACCATCCGCTCGTGAACCTGCGGCGAGAACTCCGCCCGTCGCCGGTCGAGCGCGTCCTCGTGCAATGCGCAAGCGTCGGCGAGGATGATCGTCGTCGCGCAGCGGTGCGCCTGATCCGCTTGCGGGATGGACACTTCGAGAACCCGGGCGCCCTCCCCGGCCAGCGCGTCGGCGACTCCGCGCACGGCGGCGGCGACGTCCGGATCGACCCCCTCGAAGTAGAACGCTCTCGGCAAACCGATCCGCAGCCCGGCCACGTCGGCGTCAGCCGGGTCGAGCATGGACGCGCTCAGCGTGGACGGAGTGGATGTCGGGTCCGCCGCGTCGAAGCCGGAGATCGCCGCCAGCAATCGCGCGACGTCGTCGACGTTGCGGGCGAGCGGGCCGATCGTGTCGAACGAAGCGCTGACCGGCAGCGCCGCCCGGTTCGGCACGCGGCCATGGGTCGGGCGCAGGCCGGCGACCCCGCAAAACGACGCCGGAACACGGACGGAGCCGCCGGTATCGGTCCCGAGCGCTCCCTCGCACAAATCGAGTGCCACCGCCGCCGCCGACCCGCCGCTCGAGCCGCCCGGAACGTGGGGGGGATTCCACGGATTGCGGACCTGACCCGCCACCATGTCGGTGGAGCGGATGCCGAAGCAAAGCTCCATCAGCGCGGCCTTGCCCAGAATGATCGCTCCGGCGTTTTTCAGCCGCTGCACCACGGGGGCGTCTGCGTTGGGTCGGCGGCCGGCAAACAGCGCGGAGCCGCAGGAGGTCGGCAAGCCTGCCGTATCGATGTTGTCCTTCACGGCAACCGTCATGCCGTTCAGCAGGCCCGGCCAGCGGCCAGCCGCGCGCGCCGCGTCGATCGATGCCGCCGTTGCGCGCGCGCCTTCGGCGTCGACCGTGGCGAAGGCGCGATAGCGGTCGTTCAGCGCTGCGATTCGAGCAAGCGCCGCTTCGGCCGACGCGGACGCGCGCTCGAAAACTGGAGCGTCGGTCATCGTCCATCTCCATTCATTCCTGCGCGCCTGCCGTCCATTGCGCTGAGCGGTTCGCTGCGCATGCTTCCCTTTTACGCGGATTGGAGGCGCCCAGCGGGCGAGCGCTTTCGACGTGAGGCACGATTAGCCACGAACATGCAAGGAGAGCGCCATCTGTTACCCAGGTCCGTTCACCTTTCC